>JAFGVF010000346.1 GCA_016938155.1 Candidatus Cloacimonadota bacterium | reverse complement strand
GAAAATTTTAGGGGAATAAAAAGTTTAAGTCTAACTGACTTAAACAGAGTAAACCTATTTGTAGGAAAAAATAACAGTGGAAAATCTACTGTTCTTGAAGCACTCTTTTTAAATATTGGAGCTTCAAATCCAGAACTTCCAATAAGAATTAATGGTTTTCGCAGTTATTCGCAAATTGATGATGCAGCATTTCGTTCCTTTTTTCATGATTTCAATATCCAAGAGCCAATTAGAATTAATACAGAAGTCCAAAAACCCAAGCAGTATAGGAATCTATCAATAACACCCAATAAGAAAGAAAATCAAAAAGAGACAATTGTGGAGCTCAGTTCGATTGAGCCAAGCAATAATACATTTACACAAAACGCTAAAATCTCGGGTTTAAAATACCAATACCAGTTTAAAACATCATCAAAAGGGAATTTTGTAACACATGTTTCAAGTATCATTACTACTAATGGTTTATCCATAACTCAACCAAGCAATTATATCGAAGAATTGTTAGGTGTTTATTTATCGTCAAGCTCTCATGTGGCAAATGACGCTACAAGGCTAACAAAGATCAAATTGAAAAAGCAGGAGAATAGAATTATTGATATCCTTAGAAATATTGAACCGGACTTGTTAAAAATTGAGATTTTAGAAAATAATGTCATCTATGCCGACACAGGAAAAAAGAGTTTAATCCCATTCCACTTGATGGGGGACGGGATAAATAGGCTGTTATCAATAGTACTTGCGATATTTGAAAACGAAAATGGTTTTGTGATGATTGATGAAATAGAAAATGGGCTCTATTTTGAAGCCTTAGAAGTATTATGGAAAACTATCATCCAAATTGCTAAAGAATATAATATTCAAATTTTTGCAACAACTCACTCTTGGGAAAATGTTAAAACCTTTGCAAGTGTCGTTGATCAATCAAATTATTCGGATGTTGCCCTTTATAGATTAGAGCAAAGAAATCTGGAACATGCAGCTATCAAATATTCTTCTCAGGTACTTATAGATACAATAAATAAAGATTGGGAGGTAAGATAGTGCCCCCAAAAAAACCAATAGCAATAGAAAAATCTAGATTGTTGTTAGTTGAAGGCAAAGATGAAATAGGATTTTTTGAATGTATGTTAAAACATCTTGAAATAACTAACATCCAAATATTAGATGTGAAGGGCAAAGAGAATTTTAAAAATGAAATTCCTTTATTGCGTAAGCTCCCTGGATTTAATATTGTTGAAAAAATTGGAATTGTAAGAGATGCTGACGACAATTATAGTGCGACAATTAAAAGTATCCGGGATAGTTTAAAAAAGAGCGAATTTGTGGTTGATGACAATCCTTGTTCCTTCTCGGCAGGGACTCCTAATGTTGGTTTTTTCATAATGCCGGATAATAGTTCTAATGGGGAATTAGAAGATTTGTGTTTAGATGCAGTTAAAAACACTGAGGTTTTAGAGTGTGTGGAAAATAACATTAAGTGTATTCAGGTAAAGAAAGAAAATTTGAAGAAAATGGCTAAACGCAAAGTGCAAATATTTCTTGCTTCACAAGATGAGATAGTAAACTCTCTCGGTTTGGGGGCACAAAAGCATTATTGGGATTTTGAATCTCCTGTTTACGATAGTCTGAAACAGTTTCTTAAAGAACTTGCTGATTAGTAATTTATCTCAGCGTATGAATTACTCGAAATTCACAATATAGAAATTTCGCCTATCACAAGCTGGAAGCTTATGTTATAAAAAAAAGCAGCCCCGATTAGTGCATCGGGGCTTAATATTATCATTTTTCATTTCACACATATTATTCTTTGATGAGTAGAATTATCGAAGTATCCTTATGGGGTTCATAGATTAAATTCGCTCCAAATGTAAGGGTCTTTGTGAGATGAGCATGTAGCTCAGGGCAGTTCTTCTCAAGCCAGTTCATGAGACGATAGATTGCCTGATAGACACTGCTTGTACACTTGGCAGCGAAGGAATTGTAATCACCTTCAAGGTTTGCATGTTGGGCTATAAATGTTTTGATTTCTTCTGCTTTATCCCGGTAGAAGTCACGGGTTGCATAATCAAGAATGGAGTTAGCCTTTTCTGCCTTATCTTGATATTGCATATAAAACCCATAGACTTCCTGTAACCAGGACTTTTCACCTTTAAGTTTCGAATAAGTCATGATGTTAATCCCGCTGTCTGAATCGAAATCATAATCAATCAGGGGAAATTCGAGTTGTTCCACTGTTGTATTCTTAAATATCAAATACAACTTAACAGCGTGAACAATTTGATTTGGATGGCTTACAAGTTCCGCTAAATATGCCGTCCCGACATAATCAGGTAACTCTCAAGTCATTGGCTGTTGAGCCATCTTCTTGTTTCCATCCATAAGCATTGTGGCGATAATCATATTATCCTCCATAGTGTTGTAGGGTGAAAGAAAATTGAAGATGGAAGGTATGACGAAAATTGTGGTGCAGACAAGCAATATTACGGTAAAGCAGTACAGGTTCTCTGCTACAGCATCATGGGTATCGATGCTATAAATAATCCTCATCTTTCCTCCTCATACGAGGTTTTTGATGTTTTAGGTTATTCCCACTAATGCGGTGCTTGGTTTTGACATTTAAGATCAGTAAGGTTTCGATAAGAGTACGAGAGTAAAACATAACTTTACAGCTTTCATCTTAGCCTCCTTATACTATACATTCTGCATGCATAAAATATACCAAAATGCAAAGTATCTTAGGAAAAAGTTTATATTTGTTTAACCAACTATTTATATTGAGTTTATAAATATCAGGCTTAAAATATTTCGATAACTGATAAATTCCCTCCAGAGAATTTATAGTGATGAGGTAGAAACTTATTGTTGCTTTTGTTTACTGCTGCAGATACATTTCAAAAACCTGTTGAAGCAGTATTGAATTAAGTACAAAATTTTGGGAATATATCCAATTTAGAGTAGATTATTATTGGCTGGGATTATCATATTTTGATGACGGTTAATAAAAAGTGCTTGACATTTAATAAATTAAAAGGCGTATGATTTATTCTGCAAAGTTTTTTGGAACTTAAATTGCATGTTGATATTTGAAAGCGAATTTTTACGAGATATATAATGGAGGAGAAAATGAAAAAGTTTTACCTGTTAATAGCAGTAATATTGCTATCAGGTTTACTTCTTGCTGACACTGTAACATTGAATTCAGGGGAAAATACCGTTCGCCTGCTTTCTTCCGACAGGACTTCCACAGTTCTGGAACTGACGATTGGTCAGTTTGAGAAAGAAAGTATCAGGATAGACGGAAGCGAATACAACCTGATTCAATTAGCAGGAGAGCCCAAAAGCCTGACCGCCGGTGCTCCCCAGCTTCCTGAAGTAAATCGCAGTATCATGATTGAGGCTCAGACAGATGCCCAAGTTAAAATAAGAAGAAGCGAATACACGGATATTCCGTTGACAGTTGCTCCTTCAAAAGGTTCAATTACCCGTAATATAGACCCTGCAACCGTACCTTATACATTCGGCAGTGTATATGGTAATGATGCATTCTATCCGGCAACAACCGTTTCCTTAAGTGAACCGTATATCCTTAGAGATATCCGCGGTGTGGTTGTTCAGTTCAAACCTTTTGTTTACAATCCAAAGACTCAGACTTTGAGAGTTTATACCAAAATGGTTGTTGAAATTGAAACAAACGGATTCAACCCGATTAATGCATTGAGTGCCAATCTTAATTCCTATTCTGATGCTTTTAGCTCAATCTATCGGAACCATTTCCTGAATTTCACGACTGACAGATATGTATCAATAGATGAGATAGGCTCATTATTGGTAATTGCCCCAACTCAATATCTGGCAACTATGCAGGACTTTGTTGACTGGAAGATTCAGAAGGGGATGCAGGCAGAGCTTGTTGAGCTTTCAACTATCGGTTCTACTGCTGCTCAGATTCAGTCTTTCATTCAGACTTACTACAATAATCATCCGGAATTGACTTTTGTTCAACTTGCCGGAGATGCTGCCCAAATACCGACCCTTTCTCATAACGGTGGCGGTTCTGACCCAACTTTTGCTCTGGTCGCAGGCTCAGACAACTATCCGGATATCTTTATCGGTCGTTTCTCGGCTGAAAATGTTACACAATTAGAAACTCAGGTTCAAAGAAGTATCTGGTACGAAAGAGACATCAACACCGATGCTACCTGGCTCAATAATGCCATGGGTATCGCCTCTGACCAGGGTGGCGGAAGTCAGGGAGACATGAATGAATCTGACATTGCTCACTTAGATTTAATTAGAACGGATTTACTTGGTTACGGATACAGTACTGTTGACCAGATATATGACCCTGGTGCAAGTGCTTCCACAGTAAGCAATAACCTGAACCAAGGTCGCGGATTTGTTAACTATGTAGGTCACGGTTCCAATACTTCTTGGTCAACAACAGGATTCAGCAATACCAATGTCAATCAATTAACGAATGACTATAAGCTTCCGCATATTGTCAGTGTTGCCTGCGTAAACGGCAACTTTGTTTCTATGACCTGCTTTGCAGAGGCTTGGCTGAGGGCTGAGAACAACAACAATCCAACCGGGGCTATTGCAATATACGCCTCCAGTATCAATCAGGACTGGGACTCACCCATGAGAGCTCAGGACGAAATTACAGACCTTCTGATTGCTGAACAAAAAACAACTATCGGTGGACTCTATTTCAACGGTTCTTGTGATATGTTGGATAATTACGGCAGTGTTGGTGTTGATATGTATAAAACATGGCATATCTTTGGTGATGCCTCGCTTGTTGTAAGAAGCAAAACTCCCGAAACAATGACTGTTTCGCACATGCCTACATACTTTCTGGGTGCTCCGGCATTCAATGTAACCGTTGCCGGCACCAATAATGCCCTTGTAAGCATCACTGATAACGGCACCTTGCTTGGTTCAGCTTATACTGATAATACGGGGGTAGCGTCAGTTACACTTTCACCGGCTCCGACAGCTCCCACTACTTTGACAGTTACAGTTACTGCTTTCAATAAAGTTACCTATACTGCTGATGTGATGGCTATGGCAGCAGAGGGTGCTTATATTGTTGTAAATAACCTTTCATTTACCAATACAGGTGATGCCCAATTCGGAAGAACAGGGGATTTAAGTATTGAGCTTGAGAATGTTGGTGTGGACGCGTCAGGAGACATGAATATTCTGATTACTTCCAATGACCCATACATTACCATTATTCAGGACATGGCAACTGCGACTTCCTTAAATGCTGATGAAAACATAGTTATTTCTAATGCTTTTACAGTTCAGATAAGCGATAATGTTCCTGATTTATATATGATTCCGATTGAAGTAACTGTTGCTAATCAGGAAGATTCCTGGGTTGTATCAAAAAGCCTTCAGGTAAACGCTCCGGCATTTACCATAGACACTTACAACTGGACAGAAATCAGCGGTAACGGTAATTCTCTTTATGACCAGGGTGAGGTTTGGAACCTTCAATTCAGCGTTACAAATACCGGTCATGCCGGTGCTTCCAATGGCTTCACATTCCTAAATATCAACGAACCATTTGTTACGATTATCCCTGCATCAGACCCGAACTTTATTCGTCTGGGAGTTAACAGTTCTGCTATTGGTAACTTCAATGTTGCTTTCAGTAGTCAACTTCCTTCTCTCAGTAATATCGATTACAGCTACGGTATTGAATCAGGTTCGTATAACAGTGATGCAACCAACTCGCTAATTGTTGGATTAACTATGGAAACCTTCGATAATGGATTCAACACATACCCCTATACTTTTGTAGGTGGCAATTGGTTAATCGATGTAGCAGGTGGTCATGACGGTCCTGCCGCAAGGTCATTGGATATCGGCAGCAGCCAATCCACAGCTTTGCAAGTAACTCTCAATATTGACATGGACGGAGTTGTCTCTTTCTGGAAAAGAGTATCCTCCGAAGCTAACTACGATTACCTTAAGTTCTATATCGATAACCAGCAAATGGGACAATGGGCAGGAAACATAGCATGGTCGGAAGAATCATATAATGTTTCTGCAGGTAACCATACTTTCCGTTGGGAATACACAAAGGACTGGATGGTTGACTCAGGTGACGATTGTGTCTGGGTTGATGATATCAGTTTCCCTGTTGCTCAGGAAAATCCCGGAGCCCCTGTTATCTCTATCGATAATCAAAACATCGATTTCGGTGCCATTACAGTTGGACAAGAGCTTGCCTCTCCGGTTATAATCAGTAACTCCGGCGATGAAGTTCTGCTCGGGACGATAACAACTGTAAGCGAACATTTCATGCTCAGAGGTGATGATGAACAATCAGTTACCAGTCTCAATTTCATTGTTGATGCTGGAGATGCCCTTGAGTTTGATATTGTTTTCATACCACAGGAATCAGGTAATTTTTCTGAGAATATTGCCATTACTTGCGATGATCCCAATAATCCCCTCAATAACATTCTTGTGCTGGGTATTGGACAACCTATGTCTAATGAAGAAAATAATATCAGCTACATTACTGCTTTGAACGGTAATTATCCTAATCCTTTCAATCCGGAAACAAATATTGCTTTCTCCTTGAAAGAAAGAAGTAATGTTAAGATTGATATCTTCAATATCCTTGGAAAGAAGATAGACACTATCGTGAATGAGACCTTGCCTGCCGGTAAACACACAGTTGTCTGGAAAGGGCAGGATAGTCGTGGAAACAGTGTTTCCAGCGGTATCTACTTCTACAGAATGACAAGTGGTAATTATAACTCAACCCATAAGATGATTCTTATGAAATAAAGTCTTACAAAAGACAAAGCCACTTCCGTAAGGGAGTGGCTTTTTTGTTTACCCCGAGAGCATTATGTGCCGATGGATAAGAAGAAAGCACAGAGGAAAATGGAATTCACAAAGTATCTATAGATTGAAAACTAAAATGAAAAGTATTAAATATTAACTTACTTGACACTTATGATTGTAGATAGTAAGTTTGTTATTGTAATCTTCCTTTGGAGGAATAATGAAAGCATTTGTAATTGTAGTTTTTGTTTTATTGGTAACAACCCTTATTGCTCAAGATTTAACAGAACTTACCCAATTTCTGATGGATGAAGACGAGGTTGGTTATTTTAAAGCACTTCAATCCATGCCCGGTGATATCAATAATGACGGATTTGACGATTATCTCAGAGAAGCCGGGTATTATTCAGAAGAGACAGGTACTCAGGGTTTCGTAGCCTGCTATTTCGGTTCTGATCAACCCTCCCAGTATGCTGATTCTTTATACTGTACGAGCGATGTTTTACAGTTTACTATTCGGCATGTATATTGGAATGGAGATATTAACGGCGACGGTTTCAATGATCTTGTTCACATTTTTATCGAATATGATGCTACAATATGTTTTATTTCTTATCAGAACGGGAGCTTTTCCACTAATATAGATGTCTCCTTCATAATCCCCGGATGGGGAGGTTATTGTCCCTTAATAGAAGACTTCAATAACGACGGGTATGACGATTTTGCACTTTCTCTAGGCTATCTCCCCTACGGAGGGGATATGTTTATTTACTATGGCGGAGAACCTTTTGATACCGAGTACGATGTTTTTATACATCGGTTTACTGATCATAATCCTGAGGATGGTGAACTTCCTTTCATTGCACAATATACTTGTACGGGTGATCTTAATGGTGACTCAATTCCTGATTTAATCTATTCAATAAGCGGAGGTTATGGGGATACTGCGGATAGATTTTCAATCTACTGTGGAGGAGAGAATTTCGGGACACAAACAACATCAGTGCCGACAGTTCATCAGTATGGAAGCATGGTGAATGTGATTTCCAACGGGGATTTTAATGGTGATGGGTGTGATGATATCTGCTTTTCGAATTATGATGACCTTTATCTATATTGGGGCAGTGAGTCGTTGAATTTCCCTGTAAGCATCATCCAATTACGCGAAGGTGGTCGCAATTCAAGAGTGTTTTACTGCAATATTAACAATGATGAATATGATGACATAGTAGTAAGAAACAGGTATGATGATTTTATTGATATATACTTCGGGGGAGAAGAATTACCTACAGAACCTTCAATTACAATTTCAATTGAAACTCCTGAAAGTTTACCGATTTACAACTCCTTTTTCGGATGTAATTTAGGTGACATAAACGGAGACGGAAGGAACGATATTCTTATTAACGACGGCGGAGATATGCGGAGTGCAACGGTCTATTACATGAATACAATTTCAAATGAAGAAAATGTGCAACCGGAATTCACTGCCGATATCAGCAACTATCCCAATCCGTTTACCGGTATCACAACATTTACCGTAAACACAGATAAGGTAAAATTGCATGGAGCAGAATTGCAGATTTTCAATATAAAAGGGCAAAAGATTCGAGAGATACCGATTGAGTCATCGAATAGTGTAACATGGGACGGGAAGAATCAAAATGATGATTCAGTTCCCTCCGGCGTCTATTTCTATAAGATTATGGCTCAAAGCTATTCCTCGAAAATAAACAAAATGCTTTATTTAAAGCAGTAGAAGAAAAAATGAAGGGATTAATTGTTAATGATATAGTGCAACCCCTTCAGGGTTGAGGGATTTTATTCGTATCTCCTACCATAGGCTGTAGCCTATGGCTATAATTCTGTAATCCTTTCAGGATTAAAGAAATACTATTGTCTCTTGTCGTGATTAAACTAATTTGACGGATGATATAAGAATGCTTTTCTGTCCTGATGGGACAGCAAAATACTAGCCTCGGGTCGCATGACCCGGGGTAAGGAATACCCAAAAAATAACTTTCAACCCTGAATGGGTTGCACAATCTTAAATAAACCTTAACTAATGTTCTGATAATGTGTTAATCATCACTTTCACAGAATTTCGGGGGGATTCATGTTTGGATAAGAAAAGGCACTCCCTAAGAAGTGCCTTTATCATTTATGATAAATCTATTTAGCTACAATACTTACGAGCTTATTCTGAACAACAATCACTTTCTTGATTTCTAAACCCTCAAGCAGAGTTTTTATTTTGTCAATATTAAGGGCTTCTGCCTTGATTGTCTCTTCGTCAGAACCGGCAGGAACATCAATCTTACCTCGGATCTTTCCGTTTATCTGCACCACAACCGTCATCATATCATGCACAAGATACTGAGGATTGAATTCAGGTATTCCGGCTTCATAAACAAAACCGGTGTTTCCTGTCATTTCATACAACTCTTCACAGATATGCGGTGCGAATGGATACAGCAAACGAACAATCATCATACAGGATTCTGCATACACGGCCTTCTCGTCAGTGGTAAGAATCGATGTATCTTTGATAGCAGTCACACAGTTCAAATGCTCCATAATAGCAGCAATTGCTGTGTTGAACTGCATCTTGTTCTCAATATCCTCATGCCAGCGTTTAATCATGTTATGCGTGGAGAATCGCAATTCAGCAATCTGCTTTGAAAGCGTTACATCTCCATTGTATAGCTTGTTATTGGTCTTAATAACATCCAGATTATTCTCAATCAGTCTCCATACACGATTCAGGAAACGGAAAGAACCGCCCACTGCTTCATCATTCCAATCCACATCCTTTTCTGGCGGAGACGCAAAGAGCATAAATACACGAATTGTATCGGAGCCATAACGATCTATGTATTCCTGTGGGTCAACCCCATTACCTTTGGATTTTGACATCTTCGAACCCATATTGATGACCATACCCTGCGTGAGAAGTCTGGCAAATGGCTCATCACAATCGACCATTCCGATATCTCTCAGGAATTTATGGAAGAAACGGGCATAGATAAGATGCATACAGGCATGTTCAATACCGCCGATATACTGGTCAACCGGCAACCATTGTTCCGCCTTCTCTTTGGAGAAAGGCAGATTCTCGTTTTTCGGGTCAGCATAACGGGCAAAGTACCAGGAACTATCCACAAATGTATCCATAGTGTCTGTTTCTCTACGAGCAGGTCCACCGCATTCAGGGCAGGTACAATTCACCCACTCCTCAACCGACAACAGTGGATTATTGGTAGTTTTACCCACCTGAACATTGTCCGGCAGCAAAACCGGTAAATCTTTATCAGGAACCAAAACGGTTCCGCATTTATCACAGTAAATCACCGGAATTGGATTACCCCAGTAGCGTTGACGGGATACTCCCCAATCACGCAGTCTGTATGTGATGGTCTCTTTCCCCATGCCTTTTTCATTTATCCATTGAGAGATTGCAGTCTTTGAAGCTACACTCTCCATATCATCAAATTGAGCAGAATTGACCAATACTCCCGGTTCTGTGTAAGCAGCTGTCATTTCTTCCAACACAAGCGTTTTCTCTATATTCTGAATCACCATTTTCATCGGGATGTCATACTTCTTGGCAAACTCGAAATCTCGCTGGTCATGTGCAGGTACAGCCATAACGGCACCCGTACCGTAATCCATCAGCACATAATTTGTTATCCAGATTTGCACCTTATCACCATTAACTGGATTAATGCAGTATTTACCAGTGAAAACACCCTCTTTTGTGGTATCTTCAGCAGAACGGGAGATCTTATCCTCATTCAGTACTTTCTCGCAAAATTCAACCAGTTTTGGCTCTACAGTCGGTTCTTTCAACCAACGGCGAGACAGCGGATGCTCCGGCGGGATAGCCATAAAGGTAACACCGAAAATCGTATCAGGTCTGGTCGTGAAGACGGTGATTTTTTCATCACTCCCTTCCAGCTTAAAATCTATCTCAGTACCGGTTGAGCGACCAATCCAGTTTTTCTGCATTGACATTACTCTCTCGGGCCAATCAATAACCTTTGAGAAATCCAGCAGTTCTTCTGCGTATTCAGTGATTTTGAAATACCACTGCTCCATCTCTTTCTGACGCACAACACTGCTGCAACGCCAACAGGAACCATCCTCAACCTGCTCATTTGCAAGTACGGTCTGGCATTCATCACACCAATTTACAAAGGAGGATTTCTTATATACCAGCCCCTTCTCATACAAGCGTTTAAATATCCACTGTCCCCAACGGTAATAATCGGGAGTACAAGTGGCAACTTTTCTGTCCCAATCGAACCCGAAACCCATGGCAGTAAACTGATCCTGCATGATGTTCATATTACTTTCAGTAGTAAGTCTGGGGTGGGAATTGTGCTGAATAGCGAAGTTCTCAGCCGGCATTCCAAAGGCATCGTAGCCCATAGGCTGCATTACATTAAATCCCTGCATCATTTTGTATCTCGAGATTGCATCTCCGATTGAGTAGTTTGAAACATGTCCCATGTGTAATGCTCCGGACGGATAAGGAAACATTGATAGTACATAATATTTTGGTTTAGGTGAATTGTCATCTGCCTTAAAAACTCTCTTCTCCTGCCATTTCTTTTGCCATTTCTTCTCAATGACTTCAAATGGATATTCCATTGTTCCTCCAAATGCTCTATAAATTTCTATGGAATCCGTCGTTCCAAAGAATAAGCTTAATCCGTTATCTATAAAGGATTACTAACATTTGTTCTATCTAAATTCAGTCAATTTCTTTTTCAAAGGCAATCAGAAACTCGACAAGCATCCACTTCTGTAACAAATAAACAAAACATCTTCACAATCATCCTCTTTCCAATCAAACTCCTAGCAAGGGAACGATTACAACTAGTGAACATAGGGAACAATTTGTGGTTAAGAGTATAATTGAATGTGAAATCAGAAGCCATAATTTACTTCTCAGGCTGAAAAAACTCAGAAAAGCTTTGACTTTTTTAGTTCCTCATAATTTACTTGGAGCATGATTTAACATACTATTTAAACGAGGATTAATGAAAAAATTTTACATCACTGACCACGCAGAACCTAAATCTGAAACATACCTGAATGATCAATTCGCTGTGCTTTCCCGCTCGGGACTTAACAATGCCGAGAAGCATTTAATCAATGAACTGGTGTTTTTAAAAGAACCCAAACGAATATTAATTGCAGAGAATCGAACCGGTGCTGTTGCTATGATAGCAAAGGAGTTGTACCCCGAGGCTGAGATTTGTGTTCACAATATAGATAAGTATTATACAGATAAAATTGAGAAGAATTTACGGAGAAACAAATTAGATAAGATAAAGGTCTTCTGCACTCCCGATATTCCTGAAGAGAAATACGATGCAGTGTTTATTCAATGCTCAAAAGCCAATGCAATTAAAGAGCTTTATATAGATTGGGTGGATGAAACCTATGCTTATCTGAAGAAAAAGGGTAAGCTTGTTGTGGGACTTGAAACGCGTGAAGTATGGCTTGAAGACCATATAAAGCTCCTGTTCGGGAGTATAACCTTTAATAATTATAAACAATCAGGAACATCTCTTATTTCGCGTAAGAATGATGAGAAGGAGATTCCTCTCTTTCCCCGAGACTCTTTTGAATGCCGTTTGACTGCAGAAGAGTCAATGCCTCTTACCTCGCGTCCGGGGGTGTTTGCACATCACCGTGTAGATGGGGGTGCTTATTCTCTCATGCACATTGCTGAAGCGAAGGACGGTGATAAAGTTTTCGATATGGGTTGCGGTATAGGGACTGTTGGGATAGGCTTGGCAAAGAAACACTATCTTTCCGGAATAACCTTTGTTGACTCTAATGCACGAGCACTGGAATCAACTCGGCATAATTGTAAAATAAACAAAATTATTGATACTACCTTTATCCTCGATGCCGAGGGGGCAACCTCCATTAAAAACAGCTTTGATGTATATCTCGCAAATCCACCATATTTTACTCAATACAAGATAGCCGAATTGTTTGTGGAAACAGGATATCGGGTGTTGAAGAGGGGAGGGAATGCCTGGCTTGTGGCAAGAAATGCAGATAAGCTTAAAGAGATAATGATGGAGCTGTTCGGCAATGCAAAGGTTATCCGTTATGAGGGATATGAAGTAGTGGTTTCCAAGAAGAAGTGAAAGGAAGAATATGCAGTTTACGCTGGCGAAACTAAAAGATTTAATTAAAGTATTTAGCGATTTTGACCGTACAACAATACTGCGAACCGCTGTTCAGAATATAGCAGAACTGTTGCAGGCTAAGGGTTGCTCTATCTTTCTATATGACGACCTTTCAGACAGGATTGTGTTGGCAGAAACCACAGGATTACTAAAAACAGATGATAAAGTAATATATTATGCTAAAGGTGAGGGATTAACGGGCTGGGTGTTTAAGCACCAGAAACCGTTGTTGTTAGCCAGATTGCAGAATCTAAATCTTGATGATTTAAAGAAACAATATGGTGATGATATATATCTAAGGAACAAATACACGGAAGGTAATTCCTCTGATATCTGCTCGTGGATGGGTGTTCCTATTGTCTCCAATACTGCAAGATTCTACGGAGTTCTGCGAACTTCCTCGATGGATGAAGATTTCACGAATGACCAATTGGAGTTGCTTTTAGATATTGGTAACTACCTCGGTATTGCTCTTGAAAACAGCGACCGCTACATGCAACAACAAAAAAAAGCTGATTATTTCAAGATGCTGACAGAAGTGGGTATGCTTCTGCACACCTATTACAAGAGATCCGAGCTTCTTAATTATGTAGCGAAAGCGGTAGTGAAAACTTTCTCATCAGAATCCTGTGAGATTTACTTGAGAGAAGATGACAATTCCAATATTCTGACTCTGAGAGCCGGCTATGGCGTTCCTGATGAATTGATAAACTTTGCCTCACATGAGATTGGTGAAGGATTGACCGGAACTCTGGTTAAGGAAAACAGAATCATCCGACTTAAGAATGTGCTGAACTTCCCGAAGTATAAAGGAAAGTATCGCAATAAGATGAAAGAAACCCTTAAGCATGGTGACAGACTGGCATTTCTGGGAATTCCCATTGCGGTTAAAACTCATGTTATCGGGTGTATGAAACTTTACAATAAAGTACCCAAATACCCGGGAGAACAGAACTGGTTTACTGAAGATGATGAACACTATTTATCCATTCTTGGATATATGCTTTCAGTTGCTCTGGAGAATATTCAATACATCGAGAGTATGGAGAACTCGGCAAAACAGATTGTGAAAACTCAGCGATTAACAGCACTTGGAACAATGGCAATCAGATTACCAAACGAGATTACAAACTCTTTAACGACAGCCCAATTGAATGTAAAGAACCTGATTAGCCGTGTAGAGTATGGTAATCTAACCAATGATAAACTCTTTAAGCTTCTAAAATCAACAGAGGAGAGCCTTAAAGAAGTGTCTTCCGGTGTGCAGAATTTGCATGAATTCTCCACAAAAGCAGGTTTCTCAAAGATAGTGAAAAGCTGGCAGGCATTATTGGATGAAAGTCTGCTCTTTCTTAGTGAACATATTTTGCAAAAGAAGATTAACCTTACCCGTAACAGATTGTTGGATACAAAGTCCAGGATACTTGTCGAACCCAATGAAATTACCGAGGTGTTGATCAATCTTCTGATGTACGCAATAGTGCATATTAAGCACTATGATGGTCAGTTGAATATAGTTGTACAACATAATGAAGTAAATAAACTGATACTCACGACAATAGAATCGATTGATGATTCTTCGAATCCAGCTTTCGAAACCACAACAGTGAAGGAACAATACGACGGAGATATTGTTACGCCACAGAGATTTATGCTGGATGTAGCGATTGACATTGTGCAGAATAACTACAAAGGAAAGGTTATGATAACCCCTAAGAAGAACGGAATTCTCATAACTCTACTTATACCGCAGGGCGAAATCGGAGAGTAGTAATGTTTGTGAAAGATATACTGATAATCGATGACAGCATTCCCTTTTGTGAGAGTATTGCTGACCTTCTTGAGTACGAGAAACCCAAGTGGAGTGTTGACAAAGTTCACTCGGGAACTGAAGGAATTAATCGGCTTGCCGAGTCACAATACAGGGTAATTCTCCTTGATTTGAAGATGCCCGGAATGAGCGGTTTGGAAGTGCTGGAAAAACTGGCAAGCTTGAATCTTGTTAAAAGAAACTACATCATTATTCTGACCGGTGAAATAACTATTGAGAATGCAGTTAACACTCTGAAATACGGAGCCAGAGACTTTATCCAGAAGAACACAGTTGTTGATTATACCGGAACCTTTATTACCAGTATTTCTAAGGGTTTCGAGTGGCAGGAAGAACGACTGAGCAACGAAGCCTTGCTCCGCGAAAAAGAGCAGGCGATAGAGGAATCACGACTCCTTGTGAAAAGCGTCGGGCACGATATGTCCGGAAGTTATTATGCTTCTCTGATGCTGAAATTGCAGATGTTGAGAAAGAAAATGGGCGGTATTACCGAGATATACAATGAACGGATTCTTCCCTATGCAAATCAAGGGAACTTGCCGGAACCTCTTCGGGAGAGTATCCTTGCTTTGGATGAGTATATTATAGACAGTCAAAAGCGTAGCGAAGGTGTAATTGAACTCCTCCACTTCTTTAAGGAATTAGGCGAGAATTTGAAACAATTGGGCGATGCTATTGGAATTCCTCAACGACCCTCAAAGCTTATTGATCTTTCAGAGATTCTTCATACAGCTCTTTATACTTTTT
>JAFGVF010000345.1 GCA_016938155.1 Candidatus Cloacimonadota bacterium | reverse complement strand
TATCCTTCGTTCATATTATAATTATATGCCAGCTGACCGCATGCTGCTGCAATATCATTACCCCTACTGTCTCTGAACATCACAGCTTTATTCACTTTCAAAAGTGAAGCTCTAAAGTTGTTTGTTTCTGAGACATCAGGACTTTTATATGCTAATCCCACAACCTGATTCCAGGATATAAGGTTAATTTTACATGAAAGATCACCGGTAAACTTTATGAGAGCTTTTAAATCCTCTCTTCCCATGTTAAAATCCTTTATCAGCACATATTCAAATGTAATCCTAAATGTGTTTTTTGACAAATAATGTCTCAGAGAGTCCTTTAACTCAGCAAGAGGATACAATCTATTTACCGGCATCAGCTCATCTCTCTTCGAATCAATTGCTGAGTTAAGGGAAACAGCAAGCTTTGCTTTAACACCTGAATCAGCAAACCTTCTTATTTGCGGGACAACTCCGCAAGTTGATACAGTAGTTCTTCTTGCACTGAAACATAAAGCTTCTGTATCAGCGAGTATCTTCAGGGATTTAATGAGGTTTTCAAAATTATCCATCGGCTCCCCCATTCCCATGAAAACGATATTTGTCAGTATATTGGGAGATAGCAATTTCATCGCTAGTACAATTTGACCGATGATTTCATGTGTCTGAAGATTTCTGGTCAACCCAAGCTTTCCTGTAGCACAAAATTTACAATCCCGTGAGCATCCCACTTGTGAAGATAGACAGAGGGTTGTCTTCTCCTCGGACGGCATTAAAACCATTTCAATCTTTTCATCATCCTCAAGCTTCAGTAAGTATTTTGTGGAGCCGTCTTTTGAATCCACCTTCTTGATTATTTCTGGAAGCGAAAAACTAAACTTATCGTTAAGCTCCTTCCTGAATGAAAGCGGTAGGTTAGTCATGCCATTTGTGTCATTTACAAATTTCTGATAAAGCCAGTTAAGAAGCTGCTGAACACGATAACTTTTCGTATCGCCCTTAATAAGTGAAGCAAACAACTCTTCTGAGGAAAGGCTGTAGATATTAGTTTTCTTCTCTAACATAAGTACTTGCAATCTTTTTTAACTTGTCATATTCTTTCAAAGCAAGTGATTCCATCAGTTCATCCTCATTGGCAAGAAAGACCATCTTATTGTAATAATCACATCTGAAAACATACATTTTCTGACCATTATAAATAACACCCTGTCCAATCTCAGGAAAGTCCTTTGCCTGTTCAAGATAGTAGTCCTCTTCAAAATGCAGACAACACAATAATCTTCCACAAGGTCCGGATATCTTTGATAAGTTTCCGCTCAAGTTCTGGTCTTTAGCCATTTTTATTGTTACCTGATTGAATCGTTTCATGAAAGTGGAGCAGCAATACGCTTTTCCGCACATACCGAAACCACCAATCCTCTTAGCTTCTTCTCTGCCTGTTGTCTGATGGAGTTCAATTCTTGTTTTAAAAGTGTTTGCAAGTTCTCTCACAAACATCCTGAAGTCAATTCTAGCCGGAGCAGTAAAAAAGAAAGTCAGCTTATTGCCATCAAATTGATAAACTGTCCCAATGAGCTTCATCTCGAATTCATATTTCGGAAGAGTCTTAAGAAAAGTCTCTGATGCTCTTTCCTCTTTTTGGATAATATTTTCTAACTTCTCTAAATCCTCTTGATTGGCGACTCTAACTATTTTAGGGTCAGTTTGACTATCGTAAACTGCATCGACATCTTCTCCTGAAATACAAGTATTAATCACTTTAGCGATATCATACCCCCTATCAACAGAGACAATCACCCATTCGTCTGGATTTACAGTTAAATCCTCTTTAGGTAAGTAATAGCCTAAGCGACTGTTACGATATTCAACTTCTATATATTCTCGCATTAATCATTTCCTTTTGATATTTTTGTATATAATACCCTCTCATTTTCAGGGAGGGGTTCTTTTCTTCTTAACTTGACTACCTCTGCCGTTTCAAGGAATTTATCAATCCGATAAGCTTCAAGAGATCCTGCTTCACCCCAAGAGAATGAATCAATGAATCCGTCTATTAGCGATTTACCGTACAAATTTGAAGCAATCCCGATTACGGTACCTGTATTGATACTGCAGTTGATTCCGATTTTAGTATGGTCACCGATAATGCAACCCATAAACTGCGTTTCAGAATCTATCTTTGCTGAAACCGAATAATTATAAACATTTACTGTTTTATAGTTGTTTTTCAGGTCACTATTACTTGTTCCGGCACCAAGATTGACCCATTCACCAAGATATGCATGACCCAAAAATCCATCATGTTGTTTATTGCTAAATGCCTGAAAGATTGTCTCTTCTACTTCTCCACCAACTTTACAAACTGGACCGATACTGGTACCTTCGTAAATCTTTGCTCCTATCTTTATCTTTGTCTTTTTCCCTATATAAGCGGGACCGACAATAACAGCTAAAGGCATAATTATAGCACCTTCATCAATTACAACAGGACCTTCAGATGCATCTATTATAGTGTTTACTCCCAGTATGGCACCCTCGCCAATCCAGACATCATAAGGATTAAGAATTACAACTCCCGGTTCTGTCTCGAAGTGATTTTCTTTCTCATAGAAAAACTCTTTGAAATCCCGAACAATCATCTCTCCGTTTGCAGAAATCAAGTCCCAGGGATATTTCCAGAAACCGGCTTCTTCCAATTCTTTGAATTTGACTTTATTTACTATCTTCTCAATATCATCATTAGTATAGTCACCACTTACAATTGTGGCTTTAAAGCCACAGATTGTAGTATTGACTTTGTATCCTGTATTCTTTTCCAGTCCCTTTAAGACTTCGACTAAGTGATCATTTATCATCAATCTGGAGTTTACAAAGAGATATTCACCTTTATCAAGTTCATTCACCTGCCAATCGGGATGTCTCTCACGGTAAAGTGCTGTGAAATCGCTTTTGGTAATCAGCTTTGTATCTGCTTGCTCAAAAAAAGCTTTCAATCGTTGACCAAGTTTCAGGATACCGACACGGAGGTCAGTTGTGGAACGAGTAAGTGTTAAAGGGTAAAAATCCTTGATTCCATCATCATCAAATAATACAAGTCTCATTTTGCCCTCGCTAATTTGTTTATTTTTTGTGGTTTCTTACCATACCAGACAAACATATTGAAATGCCCCATTGGCACTGTAACCAGATACAATATCGGCATCAATACCGACCAGATGGGGTAAAATCTGATTCTTTCAGGCTCCACATCCAGGTACCTGAAGCCGATACTGAGGTATATTATCTCTAAAAGTACTCTAAATCCGGCTAATAATGCAGCCCACTGCCAATTTGTGAAAATGAGGGCTATTATTGAAGTAAAATATGAGAGAACTAAGAAGACAATCCAGAAGAAGATAGGTCTAAGCTTCATCTGCCATTTCAGATTCCAAGCCCAGCGACTTCTCTGATTTATCAGTTGCTTCCATCCCATGATTCTGTTTGTATAAACGAAGCTGTTTTTATCAAAATTGAAGATTGTCTTAAATCCCCTCTTCTTCATCGTTTGCATCAGATTTACATCATCACCTGAGATTAGATGTTTAATGGATTCAAAGCCATTAATCTCATCAAAGGCTTTCCTTGTATAAGCAAGGTTTTGCCCTACGCAAGTAAACCCGTGCCCCCAGGCATAAGAACCGATTACTGCGGAATACAAAGCCGCAAAATCATAGAATTCAAATTTATGCAGAATAGATGCATGCTTCCAGTCTTGCAAATGAATTCTGGAATAACCCGCCACTAGTGACACAGATTCATCATAGAATGCCGAAACCATTGATTCAATCCAGGTTACAGGGACGACACAATCAGCATCTGTTGTCAGTATGATTTCTCCTTTTGCATGGGATATCGCCTTGGTAAGGGCATTCTTTTTAGGGGATACTACGAGTTCTCTATCGTTAATCTCCAACAGATGAATATTCGTGTATTTTTCAGCAAAACTCCTTACTATCTCTCTTGAATTATCCTCTGACCCATCATCAGCAATAAAAACCTCATAAAGCTCTTTGGGATATGTTTGATTCACTAATGCCATCAGAAGATTTCTTAAGTTATCAGATTCATTCCTTGCAGCAATACATACTGAAACAGTTTTTTTCATATAACTGTGCTTGATTCGGTATTTGAAAAGTCCGGTCAGAAAAACAATTGCTAAGAAAAGGTATCCTAAGGAGCAAAACACTCCGATATAGATTAGAATTTGTATTATCATCATCGGTACCGATTCAGGGCTTTTTCTTGCAGAACAAAGACGGAATCTGCCGACATCTCGTATTGAGTCGGGAAGAAATTATACATTGAAGTATCAATAAACACCTTCGGTTCTGTGCCATCTATAAAAATCTCATCTACAGCATTCTTCTCATTGTAAGCCAGAAATCCGGTTATTGGATTTATCGGAACTTTCACAATATTCTGCGGTATGGCAAACTTGTATCGGGCATCATTCTTGTTTGGTTTGACACCTCTATTCTCATTTATTATTGTTTTTAACATAACCTTTGACCAGGGTGGAGCACATACAACTCCTCCTGACATATTTCTCCCCATACTTATATTTGAATCAAAACCTACCCACACGCCTGTTACAATTCTTTTGTTAAAACCGATAAACCAGGCATCTTTATAGTTATCGGTTGTCCCTGTCTTACCTGCTACGGGAAAATCCATCCCGTTTTGCTTTGCCATCCAGCCGGAACCTTTGTTCACAACCGATTCAAGCATACTTGTCATGATATAAGCCACTTCAGGATTGCATACATCTATTTTATCAACTTTCATCTCTTCAAGAACGACTCCGTCCTTATCCTCAACTCTAATTATAAACTTTGGTATTACTCTCCATCCATTATTGGGAAAAGTTGTGTATGATGATATTAAATCAATTGGTTTCACTTCTGTTGTTCCAAGAGCACTGGAAAGATTCGCGTGACGCCCTGATGTTAATCCGAATCTTAATGCCATTTGTGCGAAGTTATCTGCTCCTATATCATAAAGTGCCTTAACCGCCCATACATTATGTGAGTTTGCTATTGCATCACGCATGGTACAATATCCGTAATATCTTTCTCTTCTATAATTATGCGGACGCCATTCTTCACCGGACATCAGGATACACTTCGTAGGAGCATCATTAATTATGGTCGCCGGTGTATAACCTTTTTCCACGGCTGCTGTATAGAGAATCGGTTTTATTGAAGAACCGGGTGACCTTCTTGCCAGAATCATACGATTAAATTTGCTGTGATTATAATTTCGCCCACCGAGCATTGCCAGAACTTCTCCCGTTTCTGCTTCCATAGAAATCAAACCACCTTGTAGATAAGGAGTCTCGATATCATCTTCAGTTGGCGAGTAATCAGAATATTTGTGAGTGTAATTCTTCTCATTCTCTGTTTTTGTCAAATACTCATTCATTACAGAATCGGCATATTGAGTTAAATCATAATCCATCGTCGTGTATATCTTTAACCCACCTTCGAAAAGAATCTGAGTACCGTACTTCCGTTCAAGCTGTAAGCGAATATGCTCAAGAAAATAGTCTGCCGGATCATTCTTCACAGGGGCTCGTTCCGATACAAGTGAAGCACTGATTGCAACTTTGTATTGCTCCTCATTTATTTTACTCTCTTCAAGCATTCTTTTTAAAACCAAATTCCGTCGCTTTATAGCCCGTTCAGGATGCTTGAGAGGATTAAGATAGTTCGGTATCTGAATTATCCCAGCCAAGGTAGCAGCTTCAGGAAGTGAGAGTTCTTTGGCATGTTTCTTGAAGTAGTGCATTGATGCTGTTTCAATCCCGTAAAC
>JAFGVF010000344.1 GCA_016938155.1 Candidatus Cloacimonadota bacterium | reverse complement strand
GTTTCGGATAGTTTAGATTTAGTCATCACAAATTATGATGCTGTTGATGTTGTTATAACCCAACTCTTAACTATCACCGGAGAAGATGCAGACCAATTTATCCTGATAGATAATCAGACCTATCCCCTGACGATTGCTCCCAATAATGACCTTATTTTCAATCTCCGGTTTGCCCCGACTACTACAGGGCACAAGACTGCTTATGTTACCTTCAATGAAGGTAGTAATTCCACACCTCATAATGTTGAACTTCACGGCTATGGCTATGCCCCTGACGGGAATGACACATCTCAAACTGCAACAGAAGTTCCTCTATATAGTGAAGATATAGCTGATTATCCTGCAATCATTGAACCGGTTGATGATGTGGATTGGTATGTTTTCTGGCAGACCGGACCGGCAGTGATGGAAATCCATACCGAAAACATCGAGGGTTCTACTGTAGACCTTGCAGCACACCTCTACGGACCCTATGATGACATCGGAATAGCCGTCCCTGATTCTGCTTATATTTTCTCCGATGATAACAGTTGGTCAGATGGAGTGAACCCCTATTTGGATATAACATGCCAGGAATCAGGCTTCTATTATCTGCGAATTGCCAAAGCAGATAATCCACCTGATTCTACCCGTTTGGACCGTTGGGAAACAAATGATTATTCTCTCTGGATAGTAGTACCTAATGTTCCTATACCCTGGACACCCGATCCGCCTACTGATTTAGAAGCAACAGTTCTGTATCAGGGCATTAAAATTGACTGGCTTTTCCCCGATTACTTGCTTTATGGGCTTGCAGGTTTTAATATTTATCGAGATGATGTACTTGTAAACTCCAACTACATTGATTCACTCTTTTATATTGATACCGATGAATCTCTTGTGTTAGGACAAACATATGAGTATAAAGTGACTACAATTAATTGGCCTTGGTATAACGAATCGGTTCCTTGTGACTCAATATTAGTAACATATACAGCACCCGTGTTTGGAGATAATTTCGAGTCTTATCCGGATTTCTCCACTGAGTTTGGAGATTGGACAAACATCGACGAGGATGGAGAAAATACCTTCGGTTTCACTAATGGAATAGACTTCCCGGGAGAAGGAGAACCTCGATCTTTTATTATCTTCAATCCCTTAGCAACAACTCCTCCCCTATCCTCTGCCGATGCGTTTAGCGGAGCTAAATATGCAGCAGGCTTTTGTAATGAATCCGAACCAAGCAGTAATTGGTTGATTACACCCCAGATACTACTCTCAAATGAACCTGCAGCAATCGGATTTATGGCTAGATCATTTGCTATACAATTTGGTCCTGAACAGTTTGAAGTATGCGTTTCTAATGGGAGCAGTGATGTTGCTGATTTTGTTGTCATCAGTGGAGAGCAGCCTGTTGAAGTCCCCCCTGAATGGACTCTATATCGTTACGAACTTAATGATTATGCCGGTCAGGAAATCAGGATTGCAGTTCATAGCATAGCTGAAGGCACATTCTTTCTTATGCTTGATGACTTTGCCCTGATTAACGCCGGAGGAACTGTCGGACTGGAAGAGAACTTACCTAATCCATCAAAAACCGCACTGTTAAGTAACTACCCGAATCCCTTTAATCCTGAAACAGAGATTCGTTTTGAGTTAAATGAAACCTCCGATGTTACGATTGATGTCTTCAATATTAAAGGACAGTTTGTAAAAAGAATTGCAGAGGGTAATTATACAGTCGGTGGACATAGCATTGTCTGGAATGGAAAAGACACTCAAAACAAGCTTGTCTCCAGCGGGGTCTATTTCTATAAAATGCAATCGGGGACTTATACTAAGACACGAAAGATGATATTGATGAAGTAACAAAGCCCGATATTTCTACCGGGCATTGAGCTTATTGGTGAGTAGTTTGCACTACTTCATTAGGAGCATTCTTTCTGCTGAGGAAATTGTAGGAGTTGTAAGTCTGTAGAAATACACTCCCGATGCTGCCTTTTTACCATCTTTATCATTTCCCTTCCAAACCAAGGAATGAGTACCTGCATTTAGTGTTTCTGAAACAAGTTTGTTTACTAATTGACCCTTTGCATTGAATATCTCCAGTGTTACATGCTCTCTTTGTTTCAGAGTGAAAGAGATAGTAGTCTCCGGATTAAAGGGATTCGGGTAATTCTTTAAACTTGTGAAGTAAGCCTGATTAACATCATCTGCATTGGGTGTATAAAGTCCCTGTAACGGCACGGAAATATTTTGACTGCTTGTGCCTAAGTTGTTAGTAACTACAACCTCAAATTCGAAATAGCTATTGTCATTCCATTCCTGCATGGAGATGGGACCGACATATGCATTATCAGAAGTCAACATCCCAGTGAAATGGAAAGGTCCACCCGTACAAACAATCTGGTCGTTATCAGTACGAATAACCTCAACAAAGCACTCTTCAGCTCTAACTACATCTCTAAGAGTTGGAGTCACTGCATCAACATCAAGTTGTAACCAAAATGACTCGTAGAAATTATCTTCATTCATATCAACTCCATTTACAACAGCAATACTGTAGATGCTTGGAGCTGCAAAAATATCGGGAGCAATGTAGTTTTTTCTAAGGTCAACATTATCAACATAAACACCTTCATAGGTGATGGAGGAATCACTTTCAAATTCGAAAGCAATCCAGACATTATTTTTACCTATAACATTTCCAAGAGTGTACACATCCGTTAAATCGAAGGAATGATTTTGCCAACCATTGGAGTTACCACTATACTCAAGCCCCCAGTATGATTGACCGTCAGTGGAAGCATAGACTTTGAAATAATCATAATTGCTTTCTGTTTCATACCATACTCTATAATTCAATTCAGCATCATTACAGTCAGCTAAACTGAAGGGTCCATAAACCATCCAGGTTTCCATACCGCTGAGATATCCACCGGACTGACTTTCGTTACCACCATCGGCACAATACCCGCTCCAATTTCCCTCGTAAGCTCTATCATTGTTGTCTGACCAATAGCAATCAATTTCATTTTCTGAATAGCAATTCCAGTCATTGGGCCAAGCTCCTTCAAATGTTTCATTTTTAATTGTCTCCCAACTTCTGTCCTTAACTGTGCTGTTCCCAACAACTCCTTTTCCTGTCTCTGTTTGCCCATTTACTAAATGCATACTTGAGCCGTTGAACAATTTTGCACTCACATTACAGGTGTTAATGTCAGAATGACCTTTCGTAACCACACCAAATAACATGTTAATCGAAACCAATAAACAAATGATGATACTTTTTCTCATCTTTTCACTCCATTTTTACTAATTAGCTGTTTCAGCTTACATATCTATATACAAATATCTGTTCCAATTGCCGAATTAGTCAGAATAAATCGCTAACTCACGGTTGTTCATATAGATAAAATTCCAGTAAATTAACTTGGCTGATTGTTAACGGAAGCAGATTGCGTTAATGAAAAGCGTTTTTAAAAGTCTTTTGCGAATTCGCAAAGAATTAACTTGAAATCTAACTCTCTATCAATTTCCTGACCTCAGCTTATTGAGGAGATACTTTATGTTTGATTACAAGAAATTTGATGAGAATTTAAAAGCATTGTCTAAACTGGACAGAATAAAGTTGATTGCTGAAAACTATCAAGAGATGGGGCGTAGTGGTATTGAAAAGGTTGGAGATTATCTTAATCTTGCTAAAGAGTACTATTCCGATTACTTGAATTATAACAGTTCTCCTGGAAAAGAAGATAAAAACGCAATTTCTTTGTGCTATTGCGGATTTATACAGCTAATGATCTATACTCCCGGAAAAGTAGATATTAAGAATGTTGAAGAGATTAGAAAATTTGTGTATCTTAATGGAGAAAAGCAATGTCAGGCAGAGATGGAGTATCTGCTTTGTGTATTATACCTCACAATAGGAGAAAACAGTAAATCTGCAGAATCAGGTTTGAAAGTTCTTGAGCTGTTAGGAGATACAACACTTCCTCCCAGGATGAAATTCCTTTATTCCAATCTGGGTCTTTCTTTGGAAAGATGCAATAAACTTGAAGAGGCTGAACAGATTCTGCTTATGGGCATATCTGCTAACAACAAGATTGATTTAGCTGTAGAGAGTAAGCTTTATCTTCATTTGGGTAATCTTTATAATAAACAGAAACGAGTTGATAAAGCATTGGATGCCTATCGTAAATCAGAGAAATACACAGTAGAAAAGGATTATTCCGGTAAAGTAGTTATCAATGCCAATATTGGTATGATCTATTACAACATGAAAGATTACAAAAAAGCCTCCAGGCAATTCGAACTTAATGCTAACATGGGAAAGTGGAAGCTGCTTGATAAATTCGGACAAGTATCATGGGCAAATTCACTTTCTTATCTGATTTTGATTAATCTTTATGAAAGCAATATAGAAGGGATGGATAAGTATCTGAAGATATTGAAAAAGTTCAATTCTCATTACAAAGATGCTCAATCAACGATGGTGTATTATCAAAGATTCGCCAACTTTTCACAGCTTAAAGGCGATCATGAAGAAGCTGTTAAATCCTATTTTAAAGCCTTAAATTTTATAAAGGGAAATGGCTCTCGTGACCAAATTTATTATGTTACCAATGAAGTTGCTGAATTCCTGCTTACATTGGGTAGGAACGAAGAAGCGGAAAAGCTTTTACTGGAAAACATAGAAAGATTCAAAGACGGAGTAATGTATGTTTTAATGCTTAATACTTATAAAACATATCTTGGTTTCCTGAAGAGTTCTGAACGCTACAAAGAAGCCCTGGAAATAGCTGAGCAGATTAAAGCTATTGAAAAAAAGATGCACAATTCTCAGCTGGAAGAGAAAGTTAACTCCCTTGAAAGAGAGATTGCCAACGAAAAGCAGAAAATACAGGAACGAGACCGAAGAATTAACCTAATCAATCGTCGCTTACATGAAAGCATTGAGGATGAGTTCATCGGAGTAAGTCAGAAGATTAAAGATGTGTTACAAAAAGTTCAATTAGCTGCTGAACATCCTGATATAAATGTCTTAATTCTTGGAGAAAGTGGAACGGGCAAGCAGATTATTGCTGATCTCATCCATAGAAACAGTAATCGCAAAGCCGGTTCGTTTTGTGAAGTAAACTGCTCCGCTATTCCGGAAACAATGTTCGAAAGCGAGTTCTTTGGCTATAAAAAGGGGGCTTTCACAGGAGCTCAAAGGGATAATTCCGGTTTCTTAGCCGAAGCAAATAATGGTACTCTATTTCTGGATGAAATAGGTGATATGCCCTATGCCCTGCAATCGAAACTTTTAAAAGTACTTGAAAGTAAAAACTTTACTCCATTAGGCAGTAACAAACCCGAGAAGACTGACTTCCGTCTCATCTGTGCTACTCATCAAAATCTTGAAGAATTAGTGAAAAGCAGGCTGTTCAGACTCGATTTACATAATCGTATAAATACCTTCATCATCACCATCCCTCCCCTACGAGAGCGTCAGGCTGACATTCCTGTGTTAGCAGATTATTATCTCCGGAAGTATTGTGAAAAAATGGCAATTATCAAGCCTGATTTAGATGAAAAAGCAATGGAAATGCTGAAGACTTACAGTTACCCCGGGAATGTTCGCGAACTTAGAAACATCATAGAACGAACAGTACTTTTTCTACGAACCGGAATGAATCTGACCTCTGCTTTGAAAAGTTCAGGACTGAGTATCGTTTATGAACCTGTTTCCAATGAAAAGGCAGGAGAAGACTATCTTCTAACCTTCACAACTCTTAATCTTGAGAAGATAGAATTTGCAGCAGTTAAAAAAGCTCTGGAGCTTTCAGGCAATCGCAAAAGCAAAGCTGCTGATTTACTGGGGATTACTCCAAGTGCCATGACCCGAAGACTACAGAAATTTAAGCTTGATTAAGGGAAAGTTATTTACAAATATTACTCTCATGATTTACATACAACCTGAGGAGTTATAATGAAATTTCGATTATTGATTATTGCTTTCTTACTCTTGATTTTAAGTGGCTGTTCCATTTTTCAGACAGGTTTTAAATCTGAGAGAAAGGCATTGGAACATAATCTCTCACTGTGGGAAAGCTTCCACATGGACGGGATTGTTGAAGTGAACTATCAGGCGTTCAGTATTCGTAAGAACTTCGCCCTTAACAAAGATGGGAATGAGTTTCACTTCACTGTTTTCAATGCCGGCTTAATGGGTCTTAATCCAAAACCACTGCTTAAAGTTGACTATGTTGATTCTTTGACGATTGATACAAGCGGTTTTCCTGGACTCAGTGACTCACTTCCTGCGAATATTCATATAGAGGAATTGCCTTTTGACTTTTCAGTAAGCAAATATCTCCTTCCAAAGTCAGATGAAATTATGCTCAATAAAAAGGCACTTCTTAAGAAGATGGAATTCAATTTCAACAATAAAATGCAGTTGAGTTATGTTACTTTTTCAAAGAAGGATAAAGTTACTTTTGAGTATGAATTTAATGGATATCCCAAGGAAGTCTGCTTAGTTCACAATGATAAGAAATTTCTGACACTGCAAATAGATAATTATAAAAAACAATAAAGGTATAATCATGATTGAACGCTATACTATGAAGGAAATGGGAGACATCTGGAGTCAACAGAACCGCTATCAATGCTGGCTTGATGTAGAGATTGCAGCTTGTAAAGCAATGAATGAACTGGGAATTATTCCCTCGGCTGACTTAAAAAACATCATTGAAAAAGCTGATTTCAATGTTGAAAGAGTTGATGAGATTGAGCTGATTACTAAGCATGATATTATCGCTTTTCTCACTAATGTTGCTGAGTATGTTGGACCCTCAGCTCGTTGGATTCATTATGGAATGACCTCCTCAGATGTTCTTGATACTGCAACAGCATTACAATTGAAGCAGGCAACTGAACTTATCATTAAAGAGATGAAAAACTTTACTCTCGTATTGAAAGAGAAAGCAATTGCTTATAAAGACACTCTGTGCATCGGCAGATCACACGGTATCCATGCCGAACCGACCTCTTTCGGTCTCAAGTTCGGTCTTTGGTACGATGAAATGAACCGAAATATCAAGAGAATGGAAGCTGTCCTGGAAACTGTAAGTGTCGGTCAAATCTCCGGTGCAGTAGGTAATTACGCTCATCTCTCCCCCAAGGTTGAAGAGATTGCCTGTAAACACATGGGGCTGAAACCTGTTAATATCTCCACGCAGGTGATTCAGAGAGACCGACATGCCGACTTCATGAATGCCCTTGCGATTACAGGT
>JAFGVF010000343.1 GCA_016938155.1 Candidatus Cloacimonadota bacterium | reverse complement strand
GGAACAGGTTCAAGGAAGTAACCACAATAAAAGAAAGAGAACTGGAGATACTGAGAACGCAGAAATCCACAAAGGCAATAGAACTCTCTGAACCCGTTAAACTCTACCAACTGCTTAAAAGACCAGATATTGAATTAAATGATTTGCCTCGTTTCGGTTATAAAATGACTGAGGATTTAAACAAAGATATTATCAGAAAAATAACTCTTGAATGCAAGTACGAAGGCTATTTAAAACGCCAATTAGCCGATATTGACCGCTTCTCTCGAACCGAACATATTGCCATTCCCGCCGGAATTGACTTTATGAAGATTCAGGCAATTGCCTATGAAGCAAGAGAGAAAATGGCAAAGGTTCAACCTCGCAGTATCGGACAGGTAATGAGGATTTCGGGGATAAGCTTTGCGGATGTGTCTGCTTTGCTGATTTACCTTAAGAAGAAGAAACATCTTGAGGATACGGAGGAATAAATGAGAACAATAGCTGTTATCCCGGCAAGATATGCCTCAACAAGATTACCCGGGAAACCGCTTTCCCTGATTGCCGGTAAGACAATGATACGGAGAGTGTATGAAGCGGTGCAGGGAACAGGTCTTTTCATGAAAGTAATTGTTGCTACGGACGATGATAGGATTATTCAAGAGGTTCTGTCATTCGGAGGAGATTGCGTCATGACTTCTGTGAACTGTCAGAGCGGAACCGACCGGATTGCCGAAGCTGTAAAAGATATTGATTTTGATTTAGTTGTAAATGTGCAGGGTGATGAACCGTTTATTACAAGAGAACCACTGGAACTTTTATTAAACGCTTTCGAGGACAAGAATGTGGAGACTGCCTCATTGATGACTCCCATTGTCATTAAGGAAGATATATATAATCCAAATTGTGTGAAAGTAGTGTGCGATAAAAATAGAGACGCTATCTATTTTAGTAGGGCTTCAATCCCGTTTAATCGAGATGGTTCAGGATATGTCACCTATATGCGACATATCGGTGTGTATGCCTTTCGACGAGAAATGCTTTTTAAGTATGTTGGATTAGAGCAGACTCCTCTGGAATTATGTGAGAAGTTAGAGCAGCTACGACTAATCGAGAATGGCTATTCAATACGCATGATTGAAACAGATTATCAGGGGATGGGGATTGACACTCCCGAGGACCTGAAGAAAGCAAATGAATACGGGTTTTTCGTTGATTAATGCAAAAGTGAAATTCAAGTTTAGTGTGATAAATCCCTTGACATTGCAGTTTAGAATAGTAGTTTGAAACTAACATTATATATGTTACTAATATGAATTAAGAAGAGGAAATCTGATGCTTACAAAAAAAGATTTACGCTATTTGGTAAAATACACTATCCTTTTTTTCTTACTATTTACCTCCATAGCAACAGCCTCCTACTTAAAAATAGTAAATGAGGAATCCAATCCATTTTTTTATGAGAATTTCTAGGTTTATTACATAGAACAGATAAATATATAGGAGATATTATGGAAGAAATATTGATTGAGTATATAACCCATGAGTTTTTAGAAGATGATTCAATTGAGATTAAGGCCGATACTAAGCTTATTTCAAGTGGAATAATTGACTCCTTTTCATTGGTATCGTTACAGAATTTTATCAAAGATAAATTCGGGAAAAGAATTCCATCCCCTCGCATTACTGCAGATACTTTTGACACTGTTAACAAGATGATTGAAGTCATAAATCAGTTCTGATAAATGCTTGTAAGTATAACTTTCTATCTCTTCCTAGTGCTGTCTGTGGGTATATTTTATTTAATTCCCAGACAGAATATTAGAGTTATTTGGATTTCTCTTGCTAGCTTGAGCTTCATTACATATCATGATTGGAAGGCTTCGATTGTTGTTGTTATACTTACTATTATGTCATATCAAATAGGTCGCGTAGTAGAAAAAACAAAGAGTGTGAGATCATTACAAGTAGGGATAATATTATTACTTCTTGCACTTGTTCTAAGCAAGTATTTCGGTTTGCTGAGTGATACTATCAACAGCCTGCTTGAGTTTATGGGATTATTACCGGTAATCAAGATTGAAAAGCTTTTCATCCCACTTGGGATTTCCTATATTACCTTCAAACACATAAGTTATCTCACCGATATTTACTGGGGAATAACCAAAAGAGGTACATTCCTCTCATTCTTATGTTACAGCAGTTTCTTTCCAATCTTTGTTGCAGGTCCTATCGAAAGATTTGAAAGATTCAATCCGCAAGTTTCGGGTGAAAGACATACACTATCTTCAAGTGATCTTGAGTTTGCTTTTAGGCGTATTGTGTATGGACTTTCCAAGAAGCTTATCCTTGCAGATTGGCTTGGTTACTTTATTGCCCACAATAGCTTTTTGCAACAGGATTTTATGTTGGCATCTATTATCAAACTACTATGTTTCTCATTACAGATTTATTTCGATTTTGCCGGGTATAGTGATATTGCTATTGGTTCATCAAGATTGTTTGGCTTTAAGATCATGGAAAACTTTAACAATCCTTATCTTCGCTCCAATATAAGTCTGTTCTGGCGAAACTGGCATATCTCACTATCTGATTGGATAAGAGATTATCTTTTCTTTCCATTAGGTGGAGTCAGCCGGAATAAGTTTTGGAACATTGTACTTGTCCCAATTATTGCAATGGGGTTATGTGGAATATGGCATGGAGCTGCTTGGAAATTCCTTCTTTGGGGTGTCTGGCATGGTATTGGAATAGCCATTTATCAGATTTGGCAACAATATAAAAGAGCTCATAAAAAACAAGTGGCATTTACAAAGAGTAAAATTTGGTTAGTATTAAGTACTGCAATAACATTTGCTTTTGTAACCGTGGGTTGGTTGTGGTTTAAATGAAAAAAATAGCATTATTACTTACTGCATTGATTCTAAGTATTATATTAGCCGAGTTATCAGTCAGATATGTGTTTAATTATCCGAATTATGTAAAAGGGACAAGATATTTCACTCAGAATCCAAATGCTGAGACTAAGCTGAAAAAGATTACCTGGCGACCTCCAGGATTTAAGGTTTTCAATGTCGAAGGTGGAAACATTGTTGTAAAATTAAACAATCTTGGTTTCCCTGGTATTGATGTTAAACAATCAGAAGACTCGAAATACATTCATGTTGTTGGTTCGTCATTTACAGAGGCATTACAAGTAGCACCCCAGAATTGTGCTACCAGTGTTTTTCAAAGCAAACTGAACTCGTTAAATGATAATCTGCAAGTATTGAACTTAGGATATTCTGGAAATGACATTTATTTATCATGGTTCAGATCAATGTTTTTTAGTAAACAATTCCCTCCTGATTTCGTGATAATAATCCTTGAGAGTCAAAATGAAGAATGGTTGAATAGATATCCCGATCAACTCGATTTCACAATTCCAGAAAACTTCGGAGCAGAGATAAAAGATAAGGGTGTTAAGAAGATCGTTCGAGCTATCAGCAACTACTCATATATGTTTAATCTGCTTTCTGAAGGATTCAAGAAGTTTGATTTATCGCCTGACAATGCCAAGAACGAAGTAAAGTCTGAGTTTACAGCAAATGATATAACAAATCGGGTGAACCCCAAAATTCTTCAAGCTTTGCAAAACTACCGAAGGATTTGCCCCAATATACTACTTGTTTCTGTTATTACAAATAATTACATTAATTCTGAGCTTAAATCATTCTGTCAAGAAAACGGGTTGCAGTTTGCTTCAGATACGACGATTCTGGATAAAGTAAACAGACTGTCAAAAGGGACCGGGCATTTAAATATCAATGGAAACAGAAAACTAGGATTGTTATTATCAGATGCTTTTAAAAAAGCATATAAGAAGACATTATTAGATAAGAAATGAAATAAAGGAATGAGAATGGAAACATTGATAGAGATAATAAATTATATACGAGAAAATAATCAGTTAGATAAACTGGAAAGCCTGAATCCGGAAGATAAACTACAATCCGATATTGGATTTGATTCATTTGATTTGGCAGAATTAACCGTGCGGATTGAAGACAAATTGGGCATAGATATCTTTGAAGATGGGATTGTAAACAAAGT
>JAFGVF010000342.1 GCA_016938155.1 Candidatus Cloacimonadota bacterium | reverse complement strand
CTGATAACCGGAAATAAGACATTGACTCAGAAAATGCTCTTACTAAAATAACAATATTACTTGAGGTAGTGCCGTCAGGCACTACCTCATATTAAGGAACGATAATGAAATTCTTATTGATTTTAGTCTTATGCATACCTGTTATCCTTACAGCAAATGTTATCACAATACCAACAGATTTCACTACTATTCAGGGTGGCATCGACAATGCAGTTGCCGGAGATACAGTCTTAGTTAATCCGGGAACATATTTTGAGAATATAGAATTTAGTAATAAGAATAATGTTACTCTTTGTTCTTTAGAAGCGACTACGGGAGATGCCACCTACATACATAATACTATTATAAATGGTAGTTTAAATGAAGAATCAGTGATTTATTGCTATGAGAACCTTATCAATTGCACAATAAGAGGACTCTCAATTACGGGTGGTAGTGGACATATTCTCTGGGAAAGTCAGGACATTAACAGCTGGCAGGTTTTTGGAGGAGGGATATTTCTGGATGAAAATATCAGCGTTAGTCTAATGAATTTAGAAATCTTCGAAAATCAAGCATCTCAGGGTGGTGGGATATGCTTTGGATATGACAATCTTATCTGCAATATAAGCAATGTTAATGTTTATCGCAATATTGGTAGGTTCATAGGAGGAGGAGTTTGCTTCTCAAGTTCCAATTCTGACTACTCGAATATAACTTTCGATCAAATCAATCGTTGCAGTATTTATAACAATAACAGTCCACAGGGCATGGATATCGGATGGTGTTACACTTTTGGATATACTCTCGATATTTATCTTGATCTGTTTACCTGGTATGAACCGAACAAATACTTCGTAAATTACTATGCCTCACATTATAGTTCGGAACCATACCCCTTTCCTGTATTTGACATTCAGAGGTCATATATTACGCCTGTTATGAGTGATTTGTATGTTTCTATGTCTGGTGATGACACAAACACAGGCTTAACTCCCGAAGAACCTCTTCGGACAACCTGGAAGGCTTTTCAGCAATTGAACCCAAGCGAGGAGAATCCTCTGTCTGTGCATCTGCTTGAAGGTGATTTTAGCGAAGTTGTAAACGGAATTGGTGTTTCGATTGTTTTAAAAGATAATACCATATTACAAGGAGTATCCCCAGACTTAACACATGTAATAGCAGAGAACTTTGTAGAGACCCCTGTTTCCGGAGCTATCTCAATGGGCTCTAATCAAAGTGATATGCAAGTTAAAGACTTATCCATCACAACTCAAGATGCGATTGCTATTGGTTTCTACGCAGCTTTTGGTTCATCATTAGAGAATTTAGTAGTTCGAGACAGTGAATTGGATAAGTTTCTTTTTTGCTTACATGGAATTGACACAGATATAGAATTAACAAATATCCTTTTTGAAAATAACTATGCAAGGTGGGGCACAACTTGTGTGTATGCATATGTAAATAGTATTGTAATGGATGGTGTAGTTATGAAGAATAATATTGCTGGTGCTGTCCCTATTCAGGATGTAAGCTCAGCTTGTGGAGTATATGATATATTTGCTATTGATTCTATTAAAATAAAAAACTCCAAATTCATAAATAATACTCATAATGCAATGGGGAATCATGCCACTTTCAGGCATATGGACATAAATGTTCCTCCCTCAGTGATAATTGATAATTGCCTTTATGCAAACAATACATCCTCGGATGGACAGGAGATCTTTCTTATTGCTGGAGATTATAATGAAGTCTCCATCACAAATTCAACTTTCTCAAATAATATCGGTACAAATTGTCGGTTGATTGCTGTATCGGATACTATTGATTGTTTTTATAATAATATCGTTGCAAACAATAATGGACCTGATTATGATCTATTCATGTCTCAAGACTCAAATCTTGATTACAATCTCTTCACCAGAACTGAGAATATATATTCCGTGTATCAGGGAGCACCTATAAACTTTGGTGCTAACAATCTTGTTGGTACAGATCCGATATTCGTGGGAGGTGACCCGGCTTTTCCTGAGTATTACTACCTTGCCGGAGATGATACAACCATAGGACCTTCACCTGCAATAGATGCAGGAATAATGGATATAGCATTATTCCCACCGAATTATGAATTCCCACTGTATGATTTAACAGGCGTAGAAAATAGAATATATGGCAATTCAATAGATATCGGTTGTTATGAATTCCCCGGCTTTACAGGAATAGAAGAGGAAACACCGAATTATCCACAGTTCAGCTTATGCAATTACCCCAATCCCTTTAATCCAACAACTACAATATCCTTTGAACTACCGACAAAGAGTAAGGTGACACTTTCCGTGTTTAATATCAGAGGACAGAGGATTTGCACCCTCATAGATGAACAGAAAGCGAAAGGGAAGCATTGTGTCATCTGGACTGGTCAGGATGATATGGGTAATAATGTTCCCTCGGGAGTGTATTTCTATCGAATGGAGACACCGAATCGTAGTTTGACTAATAAGATGATACTGCTTAAGTAATTGAGAATGCTTATCTGGATGGCTGTTAGAAGACTCTGCCTCAAACTCACTGTGCTCGCTATGGTGCAGGTGAGAAAGAGACTTGCACCACAGTGAGTTTACGAGTGTGGGGCAAGGAGAAGAGGGATGAGACAGATAATTGATATTGGGTTGTTGCTCATCTACGCTATGCCCCGAACTCGCAAGCTCGTATAGGTGCGAGCTTATGTCAGAACGACTATCGGTCGCTTTGTTACATCGAACTGCGTTCGATATGCCGAATCGGAGTTCGGCATCCCTGAAGACACGGAACTCCCTGCTTCGCGAGGAAGTCCCGCTGAAATGCCAGCCCTACATGGGCTGAATGTGAATAGCCATGTGGCGTAAGCCCATGGTAACAAGACCTCCAAAAACCCTCAAGAGAGTCGTAGTACATGAAGCGACAAGAGAAGTTAATAATGTGAAGAAGAGTAATTATAGAGAATAGACGGTCATAAGAAATGAAGAGGAGATAAAATTATTGACCACTACGGGGAGCAAAACTAAATTGGAAAAAATCAAAAAAACAGATGGAGGAAATGAATGAATTACCGAGTATTAGCGATTAATCCCGGTTCGACTTCAACCAAGATAGCAGTATATGACGACAAGACACCGGTCTTTGTAAAGACCCTGAGACACGACCCTGTTGAGCTTGATAAGTTTGGCGGAATCATTGAGCAGTATGACTACAGAAAGCAGTTGGTTCTTGAGGCAATGGCAGAGAACAATGTCGCGCCTGAGACTCTGGAAGCGGTTGTTGGTCGGGGTGGTTTAATGAACAAGCTTGAAGGTGGAACTTATGCCGTCAATCAAGCGATGTTGGATGACCTGAAAGACCCTACAAACTGGGGAAGAGTTCATGCCTCCAATCTGGGTGCATATATTGCCGATTCCATTGCTAAACCACTTAATATCCCGTCCTTCATTGTTGACCCTGTGGTTGTGGATGAATTTGAAGAGATTGCCCGTATCTCCGGAATTCCTGAGATAGAGAGAAAATCTCTTTTCCATGCTTTGAATATTCGGTACATTGTCCGTTTACTTGCAGAAGAGATGGGAAAGAAGTTCAATGAAGTAAACATGATTGGTGTGCACATGGGAGGTGGCATATCTGTTGCTGCTGTTAAGCATGGAAAGGTTGTGGATGTGAATAATGCCCTCCTCGGAATGGGACCATTCTCGCCTCAGCGAGCAGGTGCTCTGCCGATAGGCGACCTTCTCGATATGGCTTATTCAGGCAAATACACCAAGAAAGAGCTTACCGGTTATCTTGCCAAGCAGGGTGGACTGATGGCTTATCTGGGTACCGACAGCGGTGTTGAGATTAATGCGATGATTGATAAGGGTGATAAAAAAGCCGAGTTGATCTTCGATGCCATGTGCTATCAGGTTGCCAAAGAGATTGGTGCCTGTGCTGCAGTTCTTGAAGGTAAAGTTGATGCCGTATTTTTAACCGGCGGTCTCGTTTACAATGAGAGAACCGTCAATAATATCAAGAAAAGAGCCGGATTCGTTGCTCCGTTCTTCCTTTTCCCCGGCGAGAAAGAGATGGAAGCCCTCAGTCAGGGTGCTACCCGTGTTCTCAAAGGTCTGGAAGAAGCAGGAATCTACGGTAAATAATATATTCCCTCACCCTCTATCCACCATGCCCGGCATGGTGGATAGGTGTAGGGAGACGGTTTCCTACTTTGACACATCGATATACCACGCTTTATCAAGACTATAGTTAACACTCTGGTTTACCCAATACAGGCAATTTTTAAACAATTATGAAACTTAAGCTACTCATCGGAATGCTTCTTATTACATCAGTTACCTTGGTTGCAGCTACTGCCGACTGGACTATCCTTGTCTATATGGCAGCCGATAACGGACTTTCCGAGGCGGCACTTAGTGATATTGACGAGATGGAAAGGGCTACTCCCTCCGGTTCTGTTAATATAATCGTGCAAGCGGATTTATCCGATGTCTTTAATGAGGATGGCAGAGCATATCGATATAAGATACAACATGATGAGGTGGATGAGGTTACCTCTCCGATTGTTGGCTCTCTGGGTGAGATTGATTCAGGTGATTGGCGAACCT
>JAFGVF010000341.1 GCA_016938155.1 Candidatus Cloacimonadota bacterium | reverse complement strand
CGGCTATAGTTTTCGGCATCTTCATCAAATCATCCCAGGTAAAGACCTGCGGATTATCGCAGGAACCGGTAACTTCAATCTGCCAACTTTCACGAGGGAGGTCACCCGGATGCCCCTCAGCCCAGAAGATGGGAGTGTCTAATTGTTCCAGAGTTTTTGTGGATTTCTCCATGCTTGCTACAATCTCCTTTTCTTTGTTTGCTGATGCGGAACGCATACAGGAAGTAAGCATTATCAACAATGTGATTAAGACTAAGGTTTTAGTATTCATCAAAGTGGTTAAACTCGGCATTCTCAATCCATTGTTCTGTGTTTAGAAGCATCTCGACCAGATTCTCAAGTATCAGAACATGCTTTATCTTTTCTCTTGTGAGCTTCTCAATTATCTTGAGCCTTTCAGGGTCGGTTGTTGCTTTCAATTCATCTTTGAAGAGCTTCACAATCTCTTTCTGCTTCTCCAATGACGATTGGTAAAGATTGATTTGGGCGATGGAGCAATCGAAATTTTCTTTTCCATGCTTGAATTTCTCGAAAATCTGTTTCGTGTCTTTCATGCAGGTATCCGTTTCACATGAGATGTCCACATCTCTGCCGGAATCCAGTAACTTCATGTTTTCGTAGGCAAGAATTATCTTCTTTTCATCATTAGCCAGCATGGAGAGTATATGTGAAATGCCGGGTGAACTCTTGCATTTATTAAACAACTCAAGGTAAAACTTCTCAGTTTCCTTTTCCAATTGAATCACTCTATCATAAATATTCATTTCAAACTCCTCAATAAAATTTATTACACTTCTAATATAATTGGAATCGTTAGAGTTGGCTAACTTTTATTTCATTGCATTTTCTATTTTCCATCTCAATATTCGGGACTCACACGGGAATCACACGGGAATTACTCGGGACTCACTCGGGAATCACTCGGGCAACGCCCCGAGTTAGTCACAAGTTGTGCATAACTTATTCCGGTAAAATTCCTGATTGTTGTAATGGAGGAGAAACAGACGATTAGTAAAAAGATAATTGCCTGAATTTATTGGCTGAATTTATAAAACAATCATAATCTGATACTTAGGAATACGGTTTTCATCTCTATATAAATGGAGCATTTTTCTATCTCTGATACTTCCTCTTTATGACCTTGTTTGTCCGAGAAAGTCTCAATTATGTCTCAAAATTAAATTATTTTGCTTGACATTATAAAGGTTAAGTGCAATAATTTATTTAGAATTAGCAAGGCTAACCTTTTTAAGAATTCAGAGGCAAGCTATGAAACGAAAGATACTTTTGGCATCCATTCTATTATTTGCATTATCGCTGCTGTTTTCAGAACAACTCGTTCGTGTAGGAGTGTATGAAAATTCTCCTAAAATATACACTGATGAAAATGGTGTTCCTTCCGGATTTTGGATCGATCTAATCGAATATATAGCAACACAGGAAAACTGGACTCTTCAGTATGTACATGGTTCCTGGAATCATTGCATTGAATGGTTGGAGAATTCAGAAATTGACATTCTACCAGATGTTGCTCTAACTTCAGAAAGGGAAAAACGACTTACTTTTTCTGAGGAACCGGTTTTGCTTAGCTGGTCCGGAGTCTATATAAATAAAGACACGAAGCTTAAATCACTGCTTGATTTGGAAGGAAAGCGAGTAGGGGGATTGATAAGAAGCTCAAACTTTGAAGATAAAAACGGATTTGAGGATATTTTAAAGTCTTATGCCATAAAAAGTGAATTAGTGGAATACAATAGTTATGATGAAGTTTTTATGGCTTTGAAGAAGAAACAGATTTTTGCGGGTATTACCAACAAAGACTATGGTTTGATGAATGAAAGGAGATATCGCGTTAAAAGCACTCCCATAGTTTTCAGTCCTTCCACCCTCATGTTTGCATTCCCCCAATCAGGAGTAATGACACCTTTACTTAAGAAGAGGATAGACTATCATGTCATTACCTTGAGAAAGGACCTGAAGTCGATATATTATAAATCTCTTGATAAGTATATGGGGAGTATAACTCCTGAACGAAGAATCCCTAAGTGGATTTATTCCCTCCTGATTCTTGTTCTGGCTTTAGTTTTATTCATCTTCATGTTGGACAGATATTTAAAAGCACAAATCAGAAGTAAAGTTTTGCTTCTTGAGAAGCAATATACGAAGCAATTGGAAACGGAAAATGAGTTGATTGAATACAGTCGCAGATGGCAGACTACTTTCGATGCCATGAGTGATTCAGTAGTTCTTCTTGATCCGGACAGCAATATCATTCAGGTCAACAAAGCAACAACAGAGTTATTTGGATATACTTCTGACCGATTATTAGGGAAAAAGTGCTTTGAAATAGTTCATGGTTTGAATGGACCATTTGAGAATTGTCCCAATCTTAGAATGCAGAAAAGCCTGAAAAAAGAGACCATGGAATTCAAATTCGGTGATAAATGGTATCTTGTATCGGTAACTCCAATTCTTGATAGCGAGAGCAAATTGACCGGTGCAGTGCATGTAATGAGCGATATCACAGCAGTGAAAGAGAATGAGATAATGCTTAGTGAAAAGACAAACTTCTTAAATACCATTATTGAAAATGCTGCCGTAAGTATGTGGATTTCAGATGAGAAGGGTTATGCTGTCTCTACAAATCAGGCATGCTTGAAACTATTCGGGGCATCCGAAGAGGAAGTAATAGGGAAATACACTATTTTCAATGACAATATAATAAAAGAAAAGGGATTAATGCCACTTGTTGAAGATGTTTTTAACAATGGTGTAATCGCAGATTTTGAAATGGACTATGACTTCAAGGCTGTTGACCATGTGACTGTTCAGAATGCTACTCATAAATATATCAGATCAATTATTACGCCAGTCATCAATAAAGAAGGATTTGTTACTAATGCCATTATCCAAACTGTTGACTTAACAGACATTAAGTTGGCAGAAATACAGTTAGAAAAACATGGAGAAAGACTCGAGGAACTGGTCAAGGAAAGAACGAAAGAGCTTGAGACAAAGAACACAGAATTGGAAAGATTTAATAAGCTCTTCGTAGGAAGAGAATTCAGGATAAAGGAGTTGAAGGATAGAGTTGCAGCGTTGGAGGGGAGAGTTAAGGGGTAATCCCCAAACAGCAAATACAATTCAAAGAGATTTTCAACCACCAAAAACAAAAAATACACGAAGAAATGCCGGACTTTTATCCAAGATTGCAGGGAGTATCTACTCCGTTCCTAAGTCCTGCCTTGAGAATAAATTATCAAATTAGCTCCGGTTTTTTAATCGCTCCTCACTATAAATACCATTGACATAAAACCTCAATCCCCAATCATAGCTTCGTGTGGTGATATTTAAAAGGGAATCCGGTTAAATGCCGGAGCGGTCTCCGCCACTGTAAGCAGCTGCAGTTCAATCTGCAAGGAGCATCTGTCACTGGGAAAAACCCGGGAAGGCAGACGAAGAAATTCCGCTGTGAGCCAGGAAACCTGCCAAACAAATGATTCTTGATGACTTTTCGGAGCAAGAAGTCGCGGAAATACAGGTTATTACCCTACTTTTCGTCCTTACTCCCGGGTCATCCTTCGGGGAAAAGGACGCTACAGAATCACCTTTCCCCGCATTATCGTAAAGGAAGTATTATGCTTAAAATTAACGGTATAAGTGCGGGTTATCAGACGGGAGAAATTCTCCATGATATTTCGTTTTCTGCTTCAAAAGGTGAGTTTATTGCCTTGCTTGGACCAAACGGAGCAGGGAAATCAACCCTCTTAAAGACCATTATAGGTTTTCTCCCGCCATCTTCGGGTTCTGTTTCTGTTGATGGTAAAAATGTGAATCGATGGTCACGCCGAGAGTTGGCAAGTCGCATGGCTTTTATCCCTCAGGACACCTTTCATCAGTTTGAATTTACAGTGGAAGAGCTTGTGTTGATGGGGCGTTATCCCTACTTAAACTTCCTTCAACGCTATTCCAAAGATGATATTAATGTCGTAACAGAAGTTATGACTAAGTTTCAGCTCAATGAGCTTCGGGATAGATATATCAATGAACTGAGCGGAGGTGAAAGACAGAGAGTCTTTTTAGCTCGGGCAATAGCTCAGGATACAGATATCCTTCTGCTTGACGAGACTTTTAGTCACCTGGATATAAATCACCAGATTGAGATGATGCAGTTACTCCATATTATTCACAAGGAAACCGGAAAGCTAATTATTCTTGTCTCGCACAATATTAACCTAACAGCCAATTTTTGCGACAGGATAATCCTGATGAAATCAGGGTCGATTGTAGCTGATGGAACTCCGGTCGATATCATCACAGAAGCAAGAATTAAGGAAGCCTATGATATGGATTTCCTGATAAATACCAACCCGCTCAGTAACCGCCCAAATCTTATCTATCCCGGGATATAATGAAACAAGTAATACTTCTAACTCTCTTAGTCTTGATATTGTCGGTCGATGCAGTGATGCTTAAGGTGACAGATGAAGAGCATAATCCTCTCAAGAGTGTGATTATCCTCAATCATAATAAAGCCTTTTATACTGATAAAGATGGAAAAGCTGAGGTCGGAGTTGTCATGGATTCCCTCAAGTTTATTCGTCCCGGATATTTGCAAAAAACTGTTTCTGACAATGAGATAATGAAAGATGTCATTCTTATCAAAAAAGCGTACCAACTACCGGGGGTTAGAGTTGTAAGTCCACAGGAAGATATCTCTTTCAAATTTGGCGATTCAGAAAAGATAGTGATTAATAATGACGATAAAGTTTATGATAATTCGGCTGACATCTTCAAATCCCGTACTGATATCAAAGTAGGCAATGCTAATATGACAGGAGAAAAACAGAGTGTTTCACTCTTAGGTCATAGCAGCAGACATACAGCGATTATTGTGGATGGTGTGGTTATGAACCCTGCCGGTAGTGAGTTTGACATCTCCACTATCCCGGTAGATTTGATTGAATCTATTGAGATTGTAAAGAATAATGCATCCGCAGGTTCCGGGGCTTTAGCCGGTGCTATTAACATCAAAACAAATCGAGTAAAAGCAGAAAGTCGATTCTCACTCTGGAGTAAAGTGGAAATCGGCTCATTCGGATATAACAAAGAGATTCTCGGTACGGACAGCCGGCTAAAAAAGATAAATTTACAGCTTCTATTATCCAGATTGACAACGGATAATGATTATGCATACAAAACCCGTGCCTATTCCAATCAGCCTTCTGAGACGGTAAAACGACAAAACAATGCAAAAGAGATTTATGACCTCAATCTTAAGGCGGAGTTACCCTACAAATCACTGCTTACTACCTATGCCTTGATGTATGAGGAGTTTGAGAAGCAAATGCCCGGAAGTACTAATTATGAGATGCACTACGATAAAGCCCTTCAAACAGGTCATATTCTCAGGCATAACCTCAATCTGACTTATGCTGACTATCTTGATTTCAGTGCCTTTCATCATATTTCTTTCTCTGATTATGATAATTCAAATTCAACAACTCAGGCAAGTATATTGAAAACCCATAATACAAACGAAACTACAAAGAGTGGTTCTTTTCTTGCCTGGCAATTCAAAAAACAACAGTGGATGGTCAATGCTCGAACAGAGTACGGTCTTGATACATATTCTTCTGAGGATTTCATTACTACTGCAAACTCGGTTGATAATAAAGAAAGCAGCTATTTTGCCGGCTCATTTGCTTTAAAAGTTACACCCAAAGTGGGTAGTCTGTTATGGGAAAATGATGGTTCTGTTCGATATGATAACTACAAGCTATTCGGTGACTATACATCTTTTAGAATTTATTCCGGTTTACTATACGAAGGTTTGCTGAATTATAAAGTCGGAATGAGCGTCGGTACAGGATTTACCGTTCCCTCAATGGAGAGTCTTTACTGGAAGGGACTTCCCTCAGCAATCGGTAACGAAGAACTGGATGCCGAGACATCTAAGGGTTGGCAAATTCTGAGTGAAATTGAATATCCTGACCATTTTAAGGTTAAATATACCTACAATCGGAACTCTATAGACGATATGATTTACTGGCTTCGAAGCTCTCTTTCAGGAGGGGTTTGGAAACCTGATAATGTGGGGAAGGCACAACTCACCAATCATGAAGTGGGAATGGAGATTTATCCTGTTAAGAATCTCGCTGTAAAGTCCAATTGCACCTTTACCGAGGCTTTGGATAAAACGGAAACCTTTATTAATAAACATCTTGTCTATATCCCTGAGTATCAGCTTGCAACGATTATTGAGTATAACATTTTCAAGTGTTTATTTACAATTGACTGGAACTATACCGGAAGACAGTGGACTACCAGAGATAACCTGATAAAACCTTTGGAAGCATACGGATTATTGAATGTCGGGGTTAATCGTCGTTTCAAATCAAAAAGAATGGAGCATCAAGTCTCAGTTCAAGTTAACAATGTTCTCTCGGAACAATATGAGGTGATTGCCTACATCCCACAACCGGGCATCAATTGGACTTTAGCATATAAAATTAAAATAGATATATAGGAGTAGTTAGATGAAGAAAGTATTATTGATTATCATGTTGATTACAGCTTTAACCCTGGGTGCTGTAGAGGTTTTTATCGTGAATTCCACCAGTGAGACTCTTACCAAACTGGACACCGAAACAGGGGTTGTGAATAACAACTTCGCTTCTTTAGGTCTTTATACCAATCGGATAGCTCTTACCGAAGACTTTGGTTATATTGTAAATTCCGGTGATAATACTCTGCAAAAGGTTAGTTTGGATAATGGTCAAACTCTTGCAACCATTCTCGTTGCTGCCGGGTGTAATCCCTATGATTTGATTATTGAGGGGCAGTATGCTTATGTCAGCGGACTACTCACAAGCAAGGTTTACAAGATAAATTTGGAGACTGAGTCCGTTGTGGCTGAGGTTATGGTCGGTGCTTCACCCACTGGGATGGCGATTGCAGAGAATAAGCTATATGTTGCTAACTCGGGGTCTTACCCTAACTATGCAAATGCAAGTGTCAGCGTTATCAATCTTGATACATTCACTGTATTGACAACCATCAATATTGACCCTAATGCTCAGTATATTCAACTTATCGACGGACAATTACATGTTGCCTGTTCATCTGCCTGGGGAGTAAACGGTGGCACGATTAAAGTGATAAATCCCGAAACGGATAGTGTAACCAATACTATTACTCTGGGAGGTTATCTCGGGAACATCTGGTCTGCAAATAATGGTAAAGTATATGTTGCTGATGGTAATAATGCCGGACTTTATGCCTATAATATAACAGATTATTCTCCTATCTATACTTTTACTGAAAGCTTTCCTACTCCGGGTTCACTTGTTTCCGGAACCACGAACAGCATTTTTATCGTAGATTCCATGTGGGGTAGTAACGGAGTATTGAAGGTATTCAATCTTGCAGAGGAGTTTCAGCAGGAATATACACTCGGTATGTCACCTACGGATATAAAGGTAAGACACAGTAGCACATCAAGTCAGGATGTAACTGCACCTCAATTTAAGGTATCTGTATATCCCAATCCTTTCTCTTCCTGTATTACAATTAATGCAGATACAAAGAGTAATGATAAGCTGGATTTTACTTGCTATGACATCCGGGGGAGAAAGGTTCTAGCACAGAAAGTGAGCAGTTCATCCGGAACACTTAACACCGAATCCCTTCCCAATGGAGTTTATTTTTATAAAATAAGTAAGAGTGGGAGAGAACTCGCAACAGGGAAGATACTTAAAGTTCGTTGATTTTGCATGATTATCATTTTATTTGGTGGAACTAAAGTGCCACTTCCTAAAATTCTCGTTCCCAGGCAGGGGCTTGGGAACGAGATTTTCTTTTCCTAACCTTTGAAATGGTCTAAGACCTTTCAAATGGTTCATATTATAGGGTATGTATCTTAACAATAGCTGCTCCGATACATTTCTTCAAGTCATCGGTAATGTTTTTTGAGAGCATTTCCGTGAGTTCCGGCATCAGTTCAGTAAGTTTCAAGTCTCCTGTCAGTTCAATTGCCTTACGCTTGATACGATGTTCTCTGTCTGCCAATAGTTTTCTCACAATAGACACATAATCGGCACCTGTAATGTTATCAAGGATCATGAGGGCTTTGTATCTGTTCTGGACAGCATCATGGTCGATAAGAGCAAGATAGTCATCTTTGACACTTTCATAATCTATCTGAGCTAAGGCAAGAAGTGAATTGAAATCTTTTCTCTTGGCATAGCTTTCTTTCAAGAAGGCAATCGCCTTCTCATCCAGTTCCTTCTTGGCAAAATAGAGGGCTGCTTCGATTGCTAACCATGGATTCGGATATTCAATATATTTGTAGATATATCTGCGAGAATCAGTTCCCAGAATTGCAATCAGAGCTCTGATTGAATAGAACTTAATAGAATCGGATTCCATATCGTCCAAGAGATTCCTTGTTAGTTCAGGTATGGCTTCTTCACTTCCCAGGAGTCCAATCTCCTGAATTGCCGATACCCTCTTTTCCTCTTCTGTTTCCTCTTTCATCTGAGTGAGTAGTTTCTGCAAATAGTGATTGTGTAACTCACTTTCTTTAATAGCAGATGCATCTCCTGAAAGATAGTTCTGAAGTGCTTCCTCGCTGAATCTCCATGGGGCACGAATGCCCGTACCAAGCTTCACAGCCGGTATCTCTCCGCTTCTTGCTTTCTTTCTCACAACTTCAGGGTGGAGGTTTAACAGCTTACTGGCTTCCTCCAAAGTGATAAAATTCATTTGTTATCTCTCCTTTCCGGTTAATGGTTCCAGAAAGAGAAAGGAATGAAAATTGTCAAGCATAATATACTATAATATTGTAAGATATTGTAAAGAGTTGCTAAAACTCGTATTCAATTCCAATGACCGGAAGCATTCCCCAGTTGTATATTGTATCCTTTTTATCGGTAAACGGATTCCAATAATAGGAGGCTATATTCTTTCGATTATAGACATTCCAGACGCTGGTGTAGATAACAAGGGATGTATTCTTGTAGAAGAACCGTTTATCAATGCGTAAGTCAAGAGAATGAAAGGCTGGATAGCGTTCTTCGTTCACTTGGCTCATATCAAGAACACCCTGACCAGAGAGTTCCGATTCTGAAACATTGAGAGGTGTAAAGGGAACACCACCTGAGTAAGTCCATTTTCCGCTGAATTCCCAATTGAAGTTTGGTCTGTAACCGCCTTGAATACTAACAAAATAGCGATTATCATAACTACGGTTATGCCAGTTCCCCTCAAAATCTTTGTATCGACTTCGGAAATAAGTTCCGCTCAACATCCCATAGAAATTGTTAGTCATTTTCTTCTGGAGCATCAATTCAAGACCATCGGATGTGGCAACTCCTTCAGATACCAGGTTTTCATGAAGACCATACAATCCGTTATCATAAAAGGGTTCATCCAGGATGAAGAGCTGAGGTTGGTCAGGGTCTAATGGCATTTGTTTATATCCTTTATGATAAGCTTCCAAGGAGATTTTAAGAGAGGGGGAGAGGATATGCTCCAAACCGATAATGTAGTGGTCAGAAACCATTAACTCAGAATTGTCTTCGGATTGTTGAGCCAGTAATACAGATGGTAACTCCTGATAATATCTCCCGAGAGCTCCTTTAAGATATGTTTCGCTGAAGAGTCTGTAACGCCAGCTGAGACGAGGAGAAAGGGTGATTTCATCATTTGCTTGATAGTAATCACTACGAATACCTGCGTTGACGGACATTCGGTCAAGGGTCTTAAACTCGTAGTTAATGAATGCTCCAGACACAGTTGAAGCAAAGTTCTTTTTTATTGCTACACCTGCTACATTTTCACCGGTCGGGTCAATAGAATCACCATAGGAATTATCGATTTTATCGAAATTGAAATCAGTTGCAATTCCAAGAGAAAGGATATTACTTTCATTCAAACGGAACATCGTCCTGTTTCTGAGATGGGCTGACTGCTCATGTGAGTGATTTGCCAATAAACTCAGTCCTGTTGCCGGTTCATAGAAATCCTCTTTGTATTTAGTGGAAGTCCAGGAGATAGTTGTTTCTGTGGAGGCGTAATTACACAGCATCCAGTTCCAGTTAATCCCGACAGTATTTACATAGATGTCTTGATTCCCATAAAAAAGCATTTTCTCATTTTTTGCCATTTCTCTTTCGGAGTCAGAATGGTCATCCCCATTCACAATGAGGATGGACAGATTATGTCGGTTCCCGGGTTTCCACGATATCTTACCTTGAAGGTCACCGTAAGATGGAATGGAAGAAGTCCCTAAATCTACCAGTTTTGTAAGGAAATCGAGGTAACTTCTTCGGACTGCAATCATAAATGTTCCGTTTGATTTAGTAATGGGACCTTCACCTACCAGACCATAGCCAATAAAATCAAGTGAAGTCTGAAAGTCGTATCCTGCTTTGTTGCCATCGCGGAAAGTAATGTCTGATACAGAGGAGAGTTTATCTCCGTATTCTGCAGAGAACCCACCTGAATAGAAGCTGAGTTCTTTGATAAAATCTATGTTCAGCAAGCCGATCGGTCCACCCGTAATCCCTTGACCGGGATAGTGACTGATATTGGGTATCTGAATCCCATCAACATAGAATGAGTTCTCTACCGGATTACCTCCCCGTACCACCAGATTATTGTTCTGCCCTCCGGCACTACCTACTGCCGGCAGGGAAGTCAGCATGCGGCTGATATCACCCGCAGCTCCGGGTGCACGACGAATCTCTTCATTACTGAAGCCTGCCTTGGAAGCTTGATTGTTGGTCTCTTCTGCGAAGTATTCCGCTTTCCTGGCTTGTACTCCACTAAGGATAAAAGCCTGGCGTTGCAGTTTGGCATCTACTTGCAGAATTCTATTAGGCTTGATAATCTGATTTGCAAGGATGACCGGAGCATAGCCTGTTCTGGAGAAGCGAAGGCTATAAACCCCCGGTTGCAGATTATCTATAAGGTAAGTTCCTGATTCTGAACTTGATGTCCCGATATCTGAATCAATGATTGTGATGTTTACTACATTTAAGGGGAATAGTGTGTCCGCATCCCGAACAGTACCGCTGAATCCACCATTACCGTCTTTGGCATTCAACACCGACAAGCCGATTAGTACAAATAATATAAGAATCCATTTTCTCATTTTTCACCTCAGATTTATATTTAATAAAGAACAATGTTCGCTTTATGTTCGTTATTTAACTCACTTCTTTTTGGGGATAGTTTACTTAGTTAACCTGCTCAATCTTCCAAGATACAAGCCCTTTCCAGCCGGCACTGAAAAATTGACTTAATTCAAGGGCAATACTTTTAATCTGGGCACGATTGTAATGTTTATCGAGAGTAGTGACAACCATCGAAATAATCATACCAGCAATCATGTGAGTTGTTTCCGGCATTATTTCCACTTCTTCCAATTCCATCTCTTCCAGCATCTTGTAAAGCGAAATGGTATAAACACCTGAATACCAATCAATCAGGTCATCCAGAAAGTGTTCAAGTGAAGAACCTTTGGAGAGATGAATAAGCAGTGTAAGTTCTTCTCTGTATCTGCTTACCGCATCCAGAATCTGTTCAATCATCTCATTATGTTCGTCATCATCAGGGTCATGCTCCGGATCATTTTGAACATGTTCCATGAAGGCAGCTTTTGCCATGGAGAATTGCTTTAAAAAGTCATCGAGTACGCCTCTGAACAGCTCGTCTTTGTTGGAGTAGTAATTATAGATATTACTCGGGGCAGTATTCGCTCTTTTAGCAATGGAACGGATAGTTGCATCCATAAATCCCACTTCAAGGAACTCCTTTCTGGCATTTTCCAGAATTGCAGAGCGAATAAAACTCTTCTTAAACTGCATCTTTATTCTCCATTAACGAACTATGTTCTCTTATATTTGAGTCTGGGTTTTTTTGTCAATTCAAATTTATAAATATAAAAAGGGAATGTCGATTGACATTCCCTTTACCTCTCCAATGATTCCGAATT
>JAFGVF010000340.1 GCA_016938155.1 Candidatus Cloacimonadota bacterium | reverse complement strand
TGGGTAACCTATCCAGGACAATACATTCTGTCCATCATCTCACTGTGATCCCGCTGTGCTGTCACTGTGAACCAACTATCCACGCGGTGTTACAGTGGGAGGGCAGTGCGAGGCTAGTGAGAAACCTCAATGCAAATTGTGGTTTGATGGATAGTACGAAGAGAAAGAGCTACAGTGCGTTTTATGCGGAGATATACCATTTTGGGCGATATGGAATAATGATAGGAAATGTACACCGATAAAATTGAGATGGATAATATCAGAAAATGAAATGGAAAATCACGCATTTCTCTACGATTTTATAAAAGTGATTAAGCAAATATTTGGACATAAATTAAGCAATCCATAATAAAACATTTGACACAATATATCATTTTAGGTTGATTAGAACAAGTGGAGGTATAATGATTAGATTTATCGCTGTTATGTCAATGATACTGCTGTTGTTTTCTACCGGTTGTAAAGAAGACCCGAAGATAGTGGTGGATGTTGAGTCCCCAGAAGTGTGGATTTCTTCTCCGGGTAATGGCTCGTTATTTGAGCCTGGAGCAAATATTAATTTCATCGTAAAAGCAACAGATAATAAGGGAGTTGCTTCGATTCTCTTAAAAGTTGATGGAGACAGCTTATATCAAGTAATCAATTCAGATTCTTTGTTCTTTTCTACTACAGAATTCACGGAAGAAGGTGATTTTGTAGTTTCCGCCATAGCTACTGATGAGGGTGGGAATATTGCAGAAGCCTTAACAAAAACCTTTACAATTGAAATACCAGACAACACTGCTCCCATCGTTCAAATCGTCTCACCGAGTAATGGGTCTGAATTCGATCTTGGGAATCCCTTGAATATCACCGTGAGTCTTATAGATGATTCGCCGATAGACCTTGTCTGTGTTTATGTAGATTCCCATTTGATCGGGCATTCTGCATATCTTGATTCATACACTGTATCCTATTCAGGATTTGATGTTGCCGGAGAGCATTCAATATACGCCTGGGCAGATGACAGCGAATATAATCGAGGTTATAGCGACACGATATTTGTGCATGTGGATGATGTTCCGGGATATATTACTATAGATAACAAGACAAATGGCTGGGTCGATATTTCCATAAACGATGCTGAGGAAATCGGAATAGATATTAATCAAGTCTATACTGAAATGATAAACTTGAATGGCTATGCCAATGGGAATGCGTTTCTTAGCTACCGTGGTACTCATCTTTGGGACGGTGAAGTAGTTCTTGATGTCGCAGCCGGACAAAACACTGTTCATGAATTGCAGGCTAATGCAGGAGCAATCAAGATAATAAACAGTTGTCCTCTCCCTATTGTAAGTGTTTATCTTCAGGATGAAGATGTTGATGATTGGGGTGCAGATGACCTCGGTGAAGACGATATTCTCCCAGGTGATTCAGCTGTTTGGACATGTACACATGGAATGGCATGGAAGGCAATGTGTGTGTTTAGTGACAATCAAGCTTATATCGCTTATGATAGATATGTACCAAGAGGGGTAACCGTTGTGATTGATGTTTTACCCAATGACCCACCTCCTTCTCGAGTTATTAACAAAGAAATCCATAACAATGTTACAGAAGCAAAGTCTCAGTTAAGGGCTGTTAGATAGATATAACTTGGGGCAAGGAAAGCTATAGTGGAAGTAATTTAGTCACTTTTAAAAACTTTTCCTTGCCAAAAAAGAAATTAATTCTCTTTCTTGTATTAGGTAGAAGATAACTGTAATTCAATAAGGAGAATAGATGAAGGAACAACAGAAACAACTTAATGTGAAGATAGACGAAAAAGTGGGTGAAGGTATATATTCCAATTTCTTTATGATAACAAATTCACCTGCAGAATACATCCTTGATTTCGGAATCATGATGCCGGGTTTACCATCTGCCAAGATTGTCAGCAGAATACTGACAACACCGCAACATGCAAAGCAGATGATGTTGAACTTGCAAAAGAATATTGAAATGTATGAAGAGCAAAACGGAGAAATAAAGGTAGCCGGACAACCAGATCATGGTAAGCAGATAGGCTTTAAAAAAGAATAACCTTTTTATCTCAGGATTCATTTACTTTTTATCAGCTAAGTGCATGGAGGTGTTATGAAAAAAACTTTGTTAATTCTTATGTCGATTCTGATAGCCTTGTTTATCCTCTTATCGACCGGATGTATGAGCGATGATGATGTGCCTAACATTGATAAGATATCGGAATTGGAAGTCCCGGAAGATTTTGAGTGGAACAATATCCGAAGTGTTACTGTTAATGTCACTGTAGTAGGTTTACCTGCCTCGAGAGAGCATTGCCGAGTTGAGCTATTGGACGGCTCAGGGAATCAGGTGAGTGCTGGTTTAGTGAATGATGGCGAAATTGTCCTGAAAGGAAGAGTCAGTAACCTTGCCGGTGACCTGCAAGTATATATTCCTTCATATAACTTAAAAAAGCGACTGGAAGGCTATTTATCCGAATACTCTGTAGTTCTTCAAGTCTCAAATATTGCCTCAAAAACAATTATGAACCTTTTCGGTAATCCCGGTTTTGAAGACGGAGATATGATTTCCGCTCCAATTTTTTATCATCCACCAATAGATGGGAACTGGTATTACAATCAGCAGAATTCTTCACAAAATTTCTTCTACTACACTGAAGCTGATAACACATATCTTTCTTTCCCGAAGCGTGGATATCTCTATCAAGCAGTTGCTGCTAATGGAGGTTCTGATGCTACATTCAGTTTTGATATCAATAATTACACAAACGGATATGTAGTTTATCAGATTCATCTGACAAGTTATAGTGAAAATGGAGCGATGACTGGTGATTCATACCTTACACTTAACACTTATTGGGATGGTATTGATGATAATTGGTGGAATGTCTCGTGGGATTTGACAATCCCTGATAACACTGTCGAAGCAGTCCTCAGTATCTATTCAAATAGTTATTCAACGAGATGTTTATTTGATAATTTCGGGTTCTACACTGATGGCGGTGTCGTTGACTCAGACTTAGACGGTGTTCCTGATGATGAAGACGACTACCCTAATGATGATACCAAGGCAATCAAAGAGATATATCCAGCCACAGGTTCGTTGATTGTGGCTTTTGAGGACTTATGGCCTAATTTAGGTGATTATGATTTCAACGATATGGTTCTCGGGATTGTTCAAGAATTTGGTTTAAATGCCAATAACGAGTATGTTTATCTGAAAACAGAGGTTGAAGTTAGAGGGAACGGAGCAAATCTGAACAATGTTCTCGCTATGCAGCTTGATTGGGCTGAAACAAATGGAACAACCACCACTTATACTCCAATCGGAGATGCGGCAATACTTCAGCTTCTGCCTTCAACTTCCAATGTATCACTGGATAACAATATTGTTACAATTATTAATGGGGTCGAAACTGAGCTAACTCCCTACTATCAGAATAACGGAGTTGGGATTTCAGCAAACTATCAAAGCTTTGTTTTTGAGGTAATATTTAATCCGATTTCTTCACCGACAGCTGTGATTTCACCCGATTTCTTTATCTATGATTTCGTGAATAGAGATAAGGAGATTCATCTACCGGGAAGACCGGCTACTGCGTTTGCAAATGTGAACTTCTTTGGTGCAGGTGATGATGATTCAGACCCGGCAAACGGTATATGGTACCAAACTGATACCAATCTACCATGGGGATTTGAGATAATTGACCACACAAGTGCGTATAAACATCCTCTTGAAAGCGTATCAATTCTAAATGCTTATCGTTATTTCGGTAATTGGGCTAATTCCGGCGGTCTCTCCTACCTTGATTGGTTTTTACAACCGGATAACTCTCTTGTTTACAATCCTGCCTACTAACATACAGGTTTAGTTTAGAAAAGGTCTTTTCATGGAAAAGACCTTTTTTCATGGTGCTTTTATTGAGAACCGTTATTATAAATAAACATTTCATTCTTCAGGCTTGACAATAATCAATCTCATTGGAAATAACTTTCGCATCTTTTTTGTGTGTATCGTGCATTTTGGATAAGGCACAGTCAGTTGATTTTAAATAAAGTGTCGGATTTCAGAATAATAAGTACAAATATCGAGGGATTATGAAGAAAAAAGCGTTCGTTATCATCGGCATTACATTAATAGCATTGTTACAGAGTATGACCTGGGAACGGGAATATACTTACAGGGCAGGAGAAGCAGACAGTAAAATCACTTCCAGAGCAATTGCTCTGGAGCAGGTGAAGGCACTGCTACTCGAAGAGATAGGCGTTTATGTTCACTCTGAAATTAAGGAATCATTATCGGAGCAGAATGGTGTTTTAAAGGAACTGTCCACTGAACAGATTGAGATAGTTTCAGCAGGTATTACAGAGACAAAGATTTTGGATGAGAAGTGGAATG
>JAFGVF010000339.1 GCA_016938155.1 Candidatus Cloacimonadota bacterium | reverse complement strand
TATTGTGAAAACCGTTCGGAAGAATAAATTAAATCAATACTACTCCCTTGATATCCCGGGTGATATTCATCCTGTCCTGCTGTGGAAACTGATATTCTCACCTGTTTCAAAGTCGTATAACTTCGGAGGAAGTGTTCTGAATCTTATCTGGAAAGGTGCCCTTTTAATCGATGGCAAGACATCAGCAATCCTCTCAAAAGATTATGATTGGCACTTCAATGAGAGTTTTGTTCCTGATAATGAGATTGACAGAAAATTACTGGAAGAGCTACATAAATTAACTGAAAAGAAGTATAAGCCCCTTATTGCAACTGCTAAACAATTGCTAAGCCTCAATAAAAATCCCCTGGGGAAACAGCTTCATGCCAGTTTCCTTGAATCTGGTCTTTGCGATGAAGCTAAAACTAAAAAGATGGTGAGAAATGTGACTCTTTCAACAGTTGTGATGGTATTTTCCATTATACTTTTCGTACCTGCATTTATAGCCTGGAACATTGGTATCGGGTATGCCTTTATTCCGGTTATGGTGATAATCGTATTCAGTTTCATTCTTATCTTCATCTTTGGAACTCAAGAATATCTATCAGTTGAGGGAGAAAGTGAAAAAAGAACCTGGCTGGGATTCAAAAAATTCTATCTGGAAAACCTGAAAACAAAGAATGTGATTACCGACGCAGACTACATAAAAAAGGTGTTCCCATATCTGATTATATTCGGTATTGAGAAGAAGTTCTTGAAATATTGTGAAACCAATAATATCGCTTTGCCAGACTATATGCAAGAACTTAACTTTAACAGCTGGCATGATTTCTCAAGCTTCAATGCTGCTTTCATTGCCGTTATCGCCACTTCAGGTTCCGGAGCTACCGGTGCAGGTGGAGCAGGTGCTGCCGGAGGCGGGAGTGCCGGTGCTTCATAATGGACCCGGGAAAAGACTGGAATATAGGATTAACTTTTGGAGTGAACAGGCTAAGGAACTTTACGGGAAAAAAATATACAGAGTAGCTGTCTCTCTTAATACTCCATGTCCAAACAGAACTCATGGGGGGTGTAACTTCTGTTTACAGGACTCCTTTGCCCCTGAATTCAGAGGCATCCCAATTGGAGAACAGCTGAGACTATCCATTGCTAAAATAGCAAAAAACGCACCCGAGGAGCATGGCTTCATTGCCTATTTCCAAGATGAAACGATAGGTGCTTCTGATTACTCCACACTCGATAAGGCAATCAAGGAGGCACTTTCAATACCGAAAGTCTTGGGGATTATTGTGTCAACAAGACCAGACCACTGTGATGATGACTTCCTAAGGATAATCAAAAAGCACAATGCCTACTTAGAACTCGGGATGCAAACAATCCACCCGCAGAGTCTGCTTTTTTTAAACCGCAACCATACTCACGAACATACGGTCGATGCCTTGCAGAGGATTGATAAACATGGTCTGAAAACAGGGGTGCATCTAATTATAGGAATTCCCGGAGAAAGTATCGGTGATATGCTGGAAACAATTCAGTTTGTAAATAGAAACTCCGTTATTACAGATGTAAAGTTTCATAATCTTGTAGCATTTGAGAACACTCCCATCTCTCGGTTAAATAATCATTTACCAGATATCGATGAGTATATCGAAACCCTTCTTGTTTTACTCCCTCAACTGACCAATCGAGTAACCATAAGCAGGCTGTTTACTTCCAATATCCTTAAAAGTGAGATTGCCCTGAATATTACCGGAGAGAAAAAGGTCTGGTTGAATAAATTGCTGAAAAGAATTTATGAAACGGGTGTATTTCAAGGAGGCAAGAACCTCGTATAATAAATAAGTCCCTACAAATACTAACAACTTGCTATATTATGAATTATGATGCTTAACTTGGCTCAAAAATTGCATAAAAAGATAGTTGTTAATTATAAATAGTATCCAAACATAACTAATGGAGGTAGGATGTTAAAAAAGGAAAGTGTTATCATCTTGTTAATTCTGATGACAGCAGTAGTATTATCAGCTGTAAATTCAGACATTTTCACGATAGTTTCGCAAGACAGCAGAGGAATTGAAATCCAATTCAATCTTCCTAAATATGAGATAGTAGATACAGAGATTAATCATGAGATTTTCCAGAAGATAAGCATGAATCACGAGATTTATACAGCAAAAGAGGGATTACCCGAGCTGCCTATATTCTCCACGATGATTGAAATTCCCAATAACGGAACCGTTTCGGCAGAGTTTGTTCAAGAGAACACTCAAACTGAAACAGGTGTTAATATTGTTAAGTATTACAACAAACCGGAAGAAGCATCACCCATTGCCAATCAGAATGCTTTCTATCCCTTAAACAACCTTAAGATATCTGCCCCCTCAATCTGGAGAGATGTCAGAGTTGTATCCATAGTTGTTACTCCTTTCAGAACAAACACTTCTACAGGTGAACTGGAAGCAGTTGAAACGGGAACAATCAGAGTTTCTTATGACATTAATACTCAGGGAGAAAATGAACTCACTTTAAGCAGAGGCAAATCAGCTACATTTAACAGCATTTACAAAGCTAATATCCTGAACTATGTTGAGGAGAATCTTCGTACAGATGATCCACCCTGCATACTCTATGTTTATAACAATGCTTTGAATTATACCACTTACTTGAAACCCCTCGTAGATTGGAAACATCAGCAGGGTTTTGAGGTTCATACTGCAAGTACGGCTGTAACAGGTAGTTCAACAACCAGTATCACCAGTTATTTACAGACAGCTTATGAAACATGGTCTAATCCCCCTGATTTCTTCGTTTTAGCCGGAGACACCAGCGGTTCATACGCCTTACCGTATTACACAATCAGCTACTACTCCGCACCGGGAGACCATCCCTATGCTCTTGTCAGCGGTAATGACGAACTGGAAGATGTGTTCATGGGTCGTATTTCGTTTGAAACAGAAGCTGAGTTAGCAATTATTGTAAACAAGATTCTGCTTTATGAAAAGAATCAGCTATTCCCTGCCGCAAGCTGGATGAATGCCAATCTTTTAGTTGGAGATACAAATCCATCCGGTATCTCTTGTATCTCTGCCAACAAATATATGAAAGAGATCATGGATGATTATAGAGATGATTTTACTTATACTGAGCTTTATGGTGCTGACCCGTCTGCAACTACGGTTTCTACAACCCTAAACAACGGCGTTGGTTATTTCCATTATCGTGGCTGGATTGGTATGAGTAATTTCAGTAACACGAATATCAATGCACTTACAAATACAGGTAAAATACCAATCTGTATTATCAT
>JAFGVF010000338.1 GCA_016938155.1 Candidatus Cloacimonadota bacterium | reverse complement strand
GTTTGCATAGAGCTGAACCTGGAAGGTATATGTTCCGTTTACCGTGTAATAATGCGGAGAGTCGGTAAATTGTACGATAAATCTTTGATTGGCACTATCACTGTAATAATGAACGCTTCCACTACTCTGCGGACTCATATCATCCCAGAAGGGAGCAATGATATTGTTTGGCGAGCTACTGCCCGGGATATCTTCATTATCCCATTCAGTATCCGTGTCGGTAAATGTTAGAAAGCCGTTATTGCAGACCTTTACTGTTGTGTAACTATTACTGAAGAACGGGAAGGTAAAACCCAGATTGATAGCTGATGTCATCTGGTCATCTGAGGTATAGTTTATCTCAGTTCCCACTGAAGTAATATCGGTCCAAATATAGTTAGGACCATCAGGCTCATCGCTGTCCAGCCAGTAATATCCTGAAGCTGAGGGACCTCCGCTATCTCTTGTACTATCTTCTAAATTCAGAAGATATGTCAAAGGAGCAGTACCATTATTGGATATTCTTAAATTTCTCGTGATTGTCTGGTCTATCGGCATGGAAGCTGTTATGGTAGATGGAGTAACAGCAATATCTGGAGCTCCTATTTCACCAATACTCACATAAAAGGATATTGTCTCTCCCCCGGAACCAATGTTTGTGATATTTAACCCACCCGCAGAACCATTAGAAAGAAAAGCAAACGGAGTAGTGTAATCTGTGATGGAAGTTCTCCCGTAATCCGCATTATAAACGGCTGAAGATATTGAGCCATCATTACTTGGTGTCCCGTTTGGTCTATATATATAGAGCTCATCTGGAGGACCATCGGCATTTCCTTCCCCGTCATAATCTGTATTGATTCTGGTTACTGTCAATCCTGTACCGGGTAAACTGCTTTCGAATGTTCCGGTTGCTCTTCTGTATTCCAAAACATAATATTCATCAGGATTATTAGAAGCCACTTTATAAACATTGTTAGTACTGCTTGAAGATGGATTTAAGGAGTAGGTTCCACTACTTGTGATTTCAGGAATATTACTCAACCATAAACCATAACGATATTTCATGTACATGCCCATGTGTTGAGGTGGATTGGAGTTCCATTCCATCAAATCCCAGGGACCGGCAGGCGTAAAGCCATCATAGCTATAATGATAGAGGTCTGGGGCACCCACAGAGTGGAACATCTCGTGACAAAGCACACCGGCTCCGCTACTTACAAGGTGTACCTGTAACTGAAGATTGAAATCCCATACTCTTTTTCCTCTGATATTTACGGTTCTGTCATACAAAACCCAGCGATGGGGCCAAAGCAGGTCTGCCCAAGCTCCTGTATCACCTTTAATAATAAACACGACATTATCGACATATCCGTCATTATCAGCATCAATATTCAAACCTGTAGGAACTGAACTTGCGATGTAGTTACAAGCACTTTCCAATAAATCAAATTCCCTGTCAGTCCTTTGGGAATCTCCCGAGTATCCGATTGTATTGGAACCACTGTATGGTTGATAATAACCTCTTGGATGGCTATCCTGATAGGAAACAACCATTGAGGCTGAAGGAGAAGGATAGTAATATGAATCAATTGTCAATTGTCCGTATGATGCCTCTAAGAAGTAGTTCTTCATCGTATTCGCACCCGGAGTGTTGTCACTGATCATACTGGAATATATGCTTATGTTTTGATTAAACTCTGATTCACCGGAAAATCTGATGAATACAACAAGATTGTTGAATGTCCCGGTATTAGGTGTTCTGCCGTTGCGATTTTCAGAATATAGAGCTTTCATCTCTTCAACTCTTGTATTTATCTGGTCACGGGAGAATTCCAATCCCGGTGTTATGCCTATTGAGCGAGGATTGGATTGACCGTAACGGTAAACACTTGGGATAAGGTTTCCCCCATCTTTTACGGCATAAGTCCAATATCCATCGTTTGGATTAACTATTAAAGTGTAGTTATCTTTATCAGTTACTTTGCGAAAGTATTCGTCTCCGTTTACTATCGCTTCAAATGTCTTGCCATTCGGTTGTGTCAAAGTTGTTCTGTAATCCCTGCTGTAAACAGCAGAAAGTAAAGAACACAATATCAGGAATAAACCGATTATCGGTTTTCGCATCTTCTTCCTCCCATATTTCTATCTTTTCTATATCATATTTATTATTTGTCCTATAGCAACTAATATCCCTCACAGGTTATGCCAAATCCGTCAAGGATAAACTGCTGATACTACAATCAGATTATTATATTTATGGTTCAATTTAGTATCCGGAGGAAACAGCTATTGAATTTCAGTTGACAGTCAAACTGCATTACAAACACTTACAAAAACAATATTCAAGGAGTACGGAATGATAGCTCTCGGGATTAACATCGACCATATAGCAACTTTGAGACAAGCTCGTCAAGGAATTGAACCTGAACCTGTTTTGGCTGCCCTTCTGGCAGAACAGGCTGGTGCTGACCAGATTACAGTTCATCTGCGTGAAGATAGACGGCATATTCAGTATCGGGATGTTCAATTGCTGAGAAGCATAATCCAAACAAAACTCAATCTCGAAATGGCACCCACAGCCGAAATGGTCACTATTGCCAAAGAACTGAAACCTGATACCGTTACTCTCGTACCGGAAAAGCGAGAGGAAATTACTACTGAAGGTGGACTCAATCTTGAGAAACCGGGTCTGGATAAAATCATTGCTGAACTCAAAGAAGCAGGGATTGAAGTCAGTCTTTTCATCGAACCGGATGTTAGTATGATTAAGCTGGGAGACCGACTCGGGGCTCAAGCCATTGAAATTCATACGGGAGCTTATGCAAATCTTAAAAAAGATGACGAAATTAAAGCTGAGTTACAAAGAATACAGAAGGCAGCTAAGACAATAAAATCTTCCGGATTAAGGTGTGTTGCCGGGCATGGAATCAACTACAAGAACATATACGGTTTATTGCAGTTAGAGCTTTTTGAAGAATACAATATCGGACACAGTATCATTTCCAGGGCTGTTTTCACAGGCATTGAAGAAGCTGTAAGAGAGATGAAAAGGATTCTTAACCAATAAACACAAGCAGGGATATGCCTGAGCTCGCACCAATACGAGTGATAATGAGTTCGGGGCTATGCAATATGTAGCTCGCACCAATACGAACGGAGTGAGTTCGGGGCAATGCGAAAATAGTATCTATGTAGCTCGCACCAATACGAACGGAGTGAGTTCGGGGCTATGCGAAAATTGTATCTTACTTCAAGAGTAGCATCTTCCGCATCTGCTGATTCCCATTGCTCTTTACAATGGCAAAATAAACACCGGAGGCGGTGGGGTGATTATTCTCATCCTTACCATTCCAGGTTATCAGATGCTCACCTGCTTTAGCTTTGCCTTTGAAGAGCTGTTTCACTCTCTGTCCCCTGATATTGTAGATACTCACCTCTGTCTCTGAACTGACAGACAATACATATCTTATTCTGGTTTCGGGATTAAAAGGATTAGGATAGTTATCTATAGCTAGCTTTGCGATGGCAGGATAAACCAAATGCTCATTGGTATAGGTGGCATTCTCTGTCAGGTAGATATCATCTTCATTCCAGGAGTAATCATCAGGGACAGTCTTGAATAGATACAAAGAGTCATAGAAAACCCGTTGAACTACAAACTCATATTGTCCGGCAAGCAGAGGCAGTTCAAAGTAACCCGTACTATCACTTATGACAAATTCACCGTAATTATAGGCATTATGAATCAGAACATAGGGGACAATCTCTTCATTGTCGTTATTCTTACGGGTATAGCCTCGTATCCCACACAGAGCAGGAGCACCGAATTCATAGGGACCGATATCCGGTTCAGCTATCCCGTCTCCGTTTCCGTCCCAGAATCTTTCTGTGAATCCACCTGCATATTCGCACCAATTGAGGGTATCAACCCAGCATCCCGCATCTATGGCAGGGGAACCGGGAGCAGGACGGAAGTCCCGACCTGCATAATCTACAAATAGGTTGGCATTACTATCCGGGTCAACAACGATATTTCCACCTAAATCAATCATGTTATAACCCGTTATCGGGAAATCAACGATGCAGTTTTGGAAGCGTTTCTCGTAATCCCAAGGCTCTTCGAAAAGATTATCATTACCAACAATAATACTATTCTTCATTGTCCCGTTATAAACAGCAAATTCACAATCAATACCTAAATTATTGTAACTATTCGATAATCCATATACTGATGGAATATCCGTCATTTCATAGACTACTTCATTTGTAGTGCAAATAAAGCTGGGAAATGTCTTAGCATTATTATATATATTGTTTATGTATATACTTGAAGCAGAGGCATTAAATATGCTATTCCCTTCAAAGTAATTATCAATCACGCTTACATAGCCACCATCGATACTGTAATTCCCACCGATGAATCTATTGGAACGGATATAGGCTGTGTCGTAAGCATCTATTGCTATCCCAGGATTAAGGAATGTATTATTATAGACGAAGTTATAGTTGTCCAGAAAAGTACAGTTAACTGAGGTACTTGAAGGTCTATCCCAAGAATCAAAGCTATTGTAGGCAACATATATATTATGCATAAGTCCTCTAAAATGATTATTGAAAATATTGTTGGCTATCACACCATTGTTTAAACTGTTATTATTCGCATAAATGTAAAATGCCAAGTTGGGATACCCAATATCTTGGTAAACTACTTCTTCATCGGAATAGAAATGACAATCTGTTATCTCTATTTGCTTATCTCGTGAAACTCCATAAACTCCACCCCAACAATCATAGAAATCGCAATTGTTAACAATTAAATTGGTTCCTTTAAATCCAATAACACAATCAACAGTGTAGCCGGCATATAGGCTTATTAGTGAACTATACTCAAATATGCATTCTCTGAAAACTGCCCATTCACAATTAGCATCAAAATATATGTTTCCCCAAAAAAACTTTTCTAAATCCTGATGTCTCGTAAACAGTATTGGATTGTCTTCAGTTCCTTCAGCTATTATGTTACCATGACACCAAATTATCTTTCCATCATTAGAACCGTACCAAGACCCATTATTCAAATCTTCCAAATCATGGATATGCCTTGAATTAATAAATATTTCTGTACCGGGTAGAATTGTAAGAGTTACACCTTCGTTGATAATCAGGTTATCCGTAACGATAATAGGATTATCTTCAGGACTCCAAACCGTATCCTGCGTTAAGGTTCCTCCCACTTCGATGGCAGACAAGCTGATTAGCAAGATAAGAAACAAAACAACTAAACATGTTTTCATCAAAACTCCTTAAAAATTCCTCGCCCTTGAGGGGAGAACCGACGACAGTCGGAGGAGTTCGTTTGAGCTTGTCTCAAACATCTCCTCCAGTTGCCAATGCAAAATCGGTGAGGGGTTTCCCTCGTCTCTTTGGAGGTGCTGCTTTAGCTGCACTGTCTTTTCACGAGTACAGCTAAAGCAATACCTCCATTTCAGCCACCTCGCGAATGGTCGCAAACCTCCACATTGGTGAATTTACATCTTCAATGTTTCAGTGTCAATAAATTTCGTTTTATCTCTACCTGACTT
>JAFGVF010000032.1 GCA_016938155.1 Candidatus Cloacimonadota bacterium | reverse complement strand
CTCCAACAGAAATCGGGGCAGCGATAATCAGGCAGCACATTAATGCAGGTCTGAGTTATATTATCTATAGAGGTTGGGGAGACGCAACCGGATGGCATTATCCTCGTTTTCATAAGGATGATTTAGAGAGCCTCACAAGTAATCCCAGAGTTTATGTTGTTCTATCAATAGTATGCAACACCGGCGACTTTGCCAACGCTACCCATGTTGAATGCTTTGGCGAGTACTGGATGCATCAGGGAACTCCAAGCGTCCCTAAAGGTGCTGTTGCGTTTGTCGGACCATCAGATTTACACACGAGAACAGCTCTTAATAACTCTTTCTCGACGGGCATTGTTGATGCTATCTGTAATAAGGGTGAAAGAAGCTTTGGTGCTGCAGTATTAGGTGGCAAAATTGAGATATTCAATAACTTCCCTATGGAAAGAGGAGTTAACGGATATGTGCCTTTCTATAATCATATTTATGCAATTCTGTCAGACCCATCACTCCGAATGTGGTATGGAGTTCCCCAAGCGATAGCTGATGTACTTCCAGACCAGATAGACCGTGCTGCATCGTCTCTTGAGATTAATTTGACCGGAGCTGAAGGTGCGGTTGTTACAGGTACAAAGGATAATATAAATTTCACTTACACCAAGATAATCAACGGCAGAGCAATACTTCCAATTGATAGCTCTGTACCCGGTAACTTAACAGTAACTATTAGTAAGAACAACATGCACCCGCTTCAGAAGATTATTACAGTCAATGAAACAACCGACAACATCGCAGTTATTTCCAATGTCATCAGTGGAGGAGAGTATCTCCTTGCCGGTGAAGCAATGCAGGTAACTTATACTCTTAAAAACCTCAGTGCAAACAGCTATGATAATGTTATTGCAACTTTAACAACTGATAATCCTGAGATTGCTTCCATATCGGCAGCTCAGAATGTGGGAACTTTAGCCCCTAACGGTGAGGCAACTGCTCAGTTTACGATAACACTCAACGGTTCAATTCTTCCTAATACAGTGGTCGAAACATCGTTGGCTATTACCCCGACAAACAATACTGAAAAGTTTTCATATACAATCGGTGGTGCAGCTCTTTATGCCTCAACAACAACTTCTATGCTCAATATCGGGTCTGCAACATCTGTTTTTGCAGATTTGACTAATATCGGCAGAGCTGGCTTTGTTAACGGAGAAGTAGAGATAAGGTCTCTTTGTGATGCCGCAACAATCACTTCGAATAGCTTCATAAATGTAGGAGCTATTGGCATAAATAGTACCGTATCGGTTAATTTTGATGTCAATGTAGCTTCAAACTGCTTCCCTGGTCGTTCAATTCCATTTGCCTTAATCACAACCGATAACAGTGGTTATGAAACAACATCTCATCTCAGTATCGTAGCCGGAGTTGTGGATAATACTGCCCCTACAGGTCCTGATTCTTATGGGTATTATGCATACGACAATAATGACACATCATGGTCTCAAAGTCCAACTTATGAGTGGATAGAGATTGACCCTCGTGATGGAGGTCAGGGAGCTGTTATCGAAGTTACGGATGACGAATCTGTGGATTTAGACCTGCCCTTCACTTTCCGTTATTATGGAATTGATTACAACAGTATTACTGCCTGCTCGAACGGTTGGATATCTTTTGTTCAAACATGGATGAGTAATTTCGATAATTGCTATATCCCATCTCCACTTGGACCTTATGCAATGGTTGCACCTTACTGGGAAGACCTTAAAGGTCTCCAGAATGAAGATGAATCCTTCCAGAATATGCGTCTGGTTACTTGGCACGATTCTGCCAACAACAGGTTTATCATAGAATGGAATGACGCTTATAACAGATATACTCTTACATCTGATAATCCTTCTCTGGAGAAATTCCAGCTCATTCTGTATCCGATTGATGGACAGGATGGAGATTTGGTCGTGATGTATCATTCCGTCGATAATCCTTCCAATAATTCGCTGAGTAATCACTCAACAGTCGGAATCGAAAACCATACCCAAACAGTCGGTTTAACATACTCATTCTCTGATGAGTATCCTGCATCGGCATCACCTTTACAGCCCGGTCTTGCAGTAAAATTCACTACCACTGCACCCGACCCGTTTGTTCATAATGATGATGAAGAGATTCCTTTTGTTGCAAGTTGTTCACTTAGTCAGAATTATCCAAATCCTTTCAATCCTGAAACTACAATCAGTTTCAATTTAAAGGAAAGCGGATTTGCCAGACTTAATGTTTACAACCAGAGAGGACAGTTTGTTACTACTCTCGCAAACGGTAATTACAACGCCGGTTCTCATTCCTTTGTTTGGGATGGAACAGATAACGAAGGGAATAGTGTCGCAAGCGGAATTTATCTCTATAAACTCCAGGCTGGCACATTTACAAGAACAAGAAAGATGATATTGATTAAGTAATTAGATATGAGAAAAGCCCGTCGCAAGACGGGCTTTTTCTATTTATGGAGTATTTAAAATCCGAGTTCTTTTAAATAAAGGTCGTTTTTACGCCAGTCTTTTTTCACTTTAACCCAGAGATGCAGCAGTACCCTTGTTTCCAAACTGCGTGTAAGCTCTCTCTCAACAGCTTCTCTGATTCGTTTGAGTCCAACTCCGCCAGTCCCGATCAGGATTCTTTTCTGACTGTCTCTTTCAATCCAGATAGTAGCTGTGATGTCGGTTACATCCGGTTCTTCTTTATATTCGTCAATCAGAACAGCAGATGAATAGGGAATCTCTTTGGCATATTGCAGAAATATCTTTTCTCTGATCAATTCTTGGACAAAGAATCGCATTGGTAGGTCAGAGAGATTCTCAGGGTCATAGAAAGGCGGACTAAAGGGCAGAAGTTTGGTAATCACACTCATCAGCTTTTCATTTTGAGAGCCTTTCAAAGCTGATATTCCAATCACAGTATCGAATTTATCCTGTAACTGAGCTTTCTTGGATTCAAGTTCCCCTTCAACAGCTAAATCTATTTTATTTAAAATTGCAATCTTTGGAACTCTTATATTCTGAATCTTCTCGATAACTTCGATGTCATAGTCGGTAGGGAAGTCTTTTATATCCGTAATGAACATAACCACATCCGCATCTTTCAGGGAGTCCGAGATTATGTTTCTCATTCTTGTATGCAATTCATAGCGAGGTTCAACGAATCCGGGGGTATCAACGAATATTATCTGCCTGTTTTCATCAGAGTATATACCCTTGATGGATTGGCGTGTAGTCTGTGGTTTTGGTGTTGTAATGGAGAGTTTTTCTCCGATAAGTGAGTTCATCAGAGTGGACTTTCCCACATTCGGTTTTCCAATGATGGCAACATAGCCACATTTAAAGGTTTTTAGATCAATGTTCATTTTGTTCCTAATAGAAGTTTTTAGCCGGTGGCGACCAGTCTTTCAAAAAGGCAATCAACTCTTCTGCCGAGTCGATATAGTCCTTCATAATTCTGACTCTGAAAAGCTGTTTCTTTGAGTCGATGGTGGAGTAATTAAACCAACCTTCAAATGATTCGAGGATGTATCCCAAGACAATGACCTCTTCCTTAGGAGTAAACAAAACCATCTCCAGGGTTTCATCATTCAGTTTTTTACGGGAAATTACATTAAATTTCATTATTTGATGATTGCTTCTTTCAACACATCTTCGATACGACTGGCGAAAACCAGTTCCATACCTTTTTTAATTTCTTCCGGTATCTCTTCAAGATTTATTCTGTTCTTTTCGGGAATGATAACCTTTTCCATCCCATTTCGCTTTGCAGCTATAAGCTTCTCAGGCAAACCGCCGATAGGCAGAACTTGTCCCGTAAGCGTTATCTCTCCTGTCATGGCTATATTATGCCGAACCTTTTTCCCGCTTAAAACAGAGACAAATGCAGTTGCTATGGTTACCCCTGCGGATGGACCATCTTTTGGAATGGCACCTTCAGGAATGTGCAGATGAATATCCAGTTTCTTGTAGAAATCGGGGTCAATGCCATATTCTTTGGCATGTAATCTGGCATAACTGAGGGCAGCCATTGCTGATTCCTTCATAACATCACCAAGCTTCCCTGTCAATTTCACCTTACCGTTTCCAGGCATTTTAACAACTTCTATCTGGAGAGTTTCTCCTCCGACAGATGTCCAGGCTAGACCGGTAACGACTCCAACTCTGTCCTCTTGATTAGCCTCAGAATCGGTATATAAAGGAATTCCAAGATATTTCTTCAAGTTAGTATGATTAATAGTGAGTTTATCTTTTAAATCACCTTCTACATATTTACGGACAACTTTACGGATAATCTGGGAAAGCTGCCTTTCCAACTCACGCACTCCGGCTTCTCGGGTATAATTAGAGATTATCTTCTCAATTATGCTGTCTGAAATGGTTAGCTCAATTTTATCTTCTATATTGTGTTCAGCGATCTGTTTTGTCAGTAAATGCTTTCGAGCAATGTTCAATTTCTCAAACTGAGTATATCCCGGGATTCTGATTAACTCCATTCTGTCCATTAAGGGAGCAGGAATTCCGCCCAAACTATTGGCAGTAGTTATGAACATAACCTTGGACAGGTCATAACCAAAGTCCAAATAATGATCGCGGAAATCATTGTTTTGCTCAGGGTCAAGGACTTCCAGCAGGGCAGAAGCAGGGTCTCCACGGAAATCCATGCTCATTTTATCGATTTCATCCATCATGATCAAAGGGTTCATACTTCCGGCTTTCTTCATGCTTTGCATTATTATTCCGGGTATAGCTCCGATATAAGTGCGTCTGTGTCCTCTAATCTCGGCTTCATCCCTGACTCCACCCAGAGAGATACGGACAAAATCCCGTCCCAATGCCCTTGCAATTGAACGACCGAGTGATGTTTTCCCTACTCCGGGAGGTCCTACGAAACAAATAATCTGTCCTTTAACTTTCTTCGAAAGCTTTATGACCGAGATGAACTCAAGGATTCTTTCCTTAACCTTTGTGAGACCATAATGGTCATTATCAAGAATCTCTTTTGCCTGTTTAAGGTTAATCTCTTCAGTGTTCTTCAAATCCCAGGGGACATCCAATATCCAGTTTATATAGTTAAGAACAACACCATATTCTTGAGATTGAGGTGCCATCCTCTGTAGATGCTTCATCTCTTCT
>JAFGVF010000337.1 GCA_016938155.1 Candidatus Cloacimonadota bacterium | reverse complement strand
CTCCTGAGATATCGACCATCTTGAAAACCATCCTCAGTCTTTTCTCTGCCATAAAATGCTCCTATTGCTAAAAGTCCTCCAGCGATTGCACCGCAAGTACCAGAGCCTGCCAAACCTCCACCTCCGGCTAAAGTATGGGAAGCTTTTATAGTGGCATCATCAATCCCACCAATAGTCTGCTGAACAGCTGAGAGCACACATTGTGGACAACAACCGTATCTCAAGTCTAACTCATAAGCAATTTTATAAGCTTTTTTTGCCAAATCCAATTTCTCATGCATCTCCATAAAAATCTCCTCATTGTTTTTTTTCTAATAAGTAACTCAAATATTTACTGTCAAGTTTACTTTGACAATTTTGATTGTTGCATAAAGTTAAGGTTAAGATTAGAAAATGAGGTTTATGAATGTTAACACTTGCAATCGATACTACTTCTTCTTCAGGCAGTTTTGCTTTTGCCGAAAAGGACGAGTTGCTTTATGAGCAATTCTTTAAAGTTCAGGTTACTCATTCGGAGACATTGATGCCTTCACTTGATAGTGCATTAAGAAGCCTGAACCGTTCTGTTCAAGACATTGGCAGGATTATCATCTGTATCGGTCCCGGTTCTTTCACAGGAATCCGCATCGGATTGGCAACGGTCAAAGGAATCTGCTATGGACTGAATGCACCTATCGTTGCATTTAACAGCCTTGAACTCAATGCTGTAAGCCTTTATGGAGCTAAGTATCCCATCTTAAGTTTTATTGATGCTCGAATGAAGGAAGTTTATGCTGCTGTATATTCTCCGGAACTTGATATCATGATTCCTCCACAAAACTGCAACCCTGAAGTCTTTCTGGAAAATATCCAAACACCTCTAATCGCAGTTGGAAGTGGTGTTAGAGAATATATTCATCTATTAGAAGCAAATGAGAATATTGTAATAGCTCCTTTTCACCTACAATCACCAAAGGCAAGTGGACTGATAACTCTCGATAAACTTAGACCCGATTCAATAGATTTTGATATTGAGAAATTGATGAATTTGGAACCTGAATATTTAAGAGCTTCTCAAGCCGAGTTGGCAAGGAAGAAGTAATGCCACGCTATGCAATCATAGTTGCTTTGGATGCAAATGGCTTGATAGGGGATAGAAACAAACTTCCCTGGATGATTCCTGAGGATTTAGCTTATTTCAAAAGAATGACTCTCGGGCATTCTGTTGTTATGGGTCGAAGAACCTATGAATCTATCGGTAAAGCATTACCACATCGCAATAATTATGTTCTGACTTCTAAAAGTTTTATCTCTGATGATACCATTGCAGTGAACACAATTACTAAACTCTCTACTTATTTCTCTAAAGATGAATTGGTATTTGTAATTGGCGGAAGAGAAGTTTTTCAGCAGTTTGTTAATGTTGTTGATTTGATGTATTTAACACGCATTAGGCATGCATTTACCGGAAACACATATTTCCCTGAGATTGATTGGAGCAACTGGATTTTGGTGAATAGGGAGGAGAATAACTCCGGTATTTACGATTTAGCTTTTGAAGAATATAAGAGGAACTGTTAATTAAATTGTCACTCTTTCAGTCCGAATTGTAATTTTTGTTTACTATAAAAGAAAACCGACTTTGCAGTCGGTTTTCAGTTTTTAAAAGTTATCGTTGTAATCTTACTTAAGAATTACTGTTTTCTTTGTAGATATATAACGCCCGGTTGTTACATTAATCTCATACTTGCCGTCCGGAAGGAAACTACCGTCTGAACCGTAACGGTCCAATACAAAAACCATTTCACCCTTTTGTGTATCGCCCTGATAGAAAGCATCTACTAAAACACCGTCTTCATTATACATATTAATACTTGCACTACAAGCATCCGGAAAATTCACGATCAATGTTGCAGTTGTCTTATATTCCTCAGGTTGTATATAGATGCTGACGCCATCGTTGCTTATAGAAACTGCAAGTAAACTCACAGCTATTGCGACTAAGACGAGAATTAGAATTTTTTTGCTCAAAGACATCTTTATCTCCTTTTCTTTATAAACACATATTTATAACATGCAAGAATTGTTCCACACATTCTTCCATTTTTTTAAATCTAAATATCACTCCAATTACATTATTGGGAACTTTTCATTATTTGGCAATCTTTTTTTTGTAAATATGCCAACATTTTTTGCTTTTCTTTTTCTCATGAGCCTAAAAGCCCCATAAAAAGTGATAACTTCTATCTTTGTCCTATGACAAAAAAGTGTTAGTAATCATCCGACTATACACCTAATGTTGAATCTTTTGTAAACTGAGCCAGGAGCGATTAAGGTTATTGTCAGGAATTGAGATATTTGGATGCTATACGCATGCTTAAAAACCAAGTTCCGCATTTCCCCGAACTCAGAATAGTTACTCGCCTACGGCTTGCGAGCTCCTCACATTGTTCGTCGGTTCGTTCGTAATGGTGACTGCTATAATTTCTTTTATGCAAACATAAGATTTTGCTAACAATTTTAGACGCACGCCCGTGCGTCTCTACAAACTGACTAACCATTCTGTATCCATCCATCTAAAACCAAGATTTACCCCCTGTAGAGACGCATGGACATGCGTCTAATTCCTTTGATTGCCAGTCGTAGAGACGCATGGACATGCGTCTAACCATTATTCTGCTATCCCAATCCTCGGGAAAGAAATGGGAATAAGATATGAACAAATTGTGGATAACTCGGGGGTGTGCCCGAGTGATTCCCGTGTGAGTCCCGTGTAATTCCCGGGAGATTCCCGTGTTTTAGATTAGGACATAACTAAAAAATGGATGGAAGTGGAAGATTGGTAGATTCAGGGGGAGTATCATTAAACAAGAGAAATAATCAGTTCGAAGTTTGAACAGTCTCCTTGGGAAATGATTGTATATTTATCATGTGACGCACCTTAAAAAAACAAGAAAGATAAAATCTAACATTTCCGAAATATTCCTTGCACGAAAAAAACTGTCTTTTAAAAAAGCTAACAAACTGAATCCGGTAATAATAACAGCCAAGGAGAAGATAAAATGAGTGAAGCTTTCAATGCCTTTGAGATGGTGCAGAAACAATTTGATGCGATAGCTGATAAACTTGATTTGAATGAAGCAGCAAGAGATTTCTTGCGGAATCCGCTAAGAGAATACCACTTCCTCATTCCTGTTAAGATGGATGATGGCAGTACTAAAGTATTCAAAGGATTTAGAATCCAACATAATGATGCACTTGGACCGGCAAAGGGAGGAGTACGCTTTCACCCTTTGGAGACGGTTGACCTTGTGCGTGCTTTAGCCATGTGGATGACTTGGAAAACATCTGTAGTTGATTTGCCCCTTGGTGGAGGTTATGGAGGTGTAATCTGTGATCCACACCATCTTTCCATGCGAGAGCAGGAAATGATTTGTAGGGGCTGGGTCAGACAATTAGGTGATAACATCGGACCACTAAGGGATATTCCTGCTCCTGATATCATGACATATAGTCAGCACATGCTCTGGATTTTAGATGAATATGAAACAATGCACGGGAGGAAATATCCCGGCATGATAACAGGTAAACCTGTCGGGATGGGTGGTTCTTTAGGGAGGACAGAATCTACAGGCTATGGTTTGATGTTCACGGTCAGGGAAGCATTGAGAGAGATGGGCATAAGACCGGATACTACAACTGCCTCTTTTCAGGGATTTGGCAATGTTGCTCAGCATGCAATAAAGCTTTATAATCAGCTTGGTGGGAAAGTTGTTTCTGTATCGTGTTGGGATCAGAAAACACATTCCGCAAATGCTTTTACTAAACCAGATGGTATAAATCTTGATGAGTTGTTAAAGATTTCCGATAGGTTCGGAAGTATAGACATTGAGAAAGCTATGGATTTAGGTTATGAAATTCTTCCCGGTGACAAATGGATTGAAATGGAATGCGATATACTTATCCCGGCTGCTCTGGAAAATCAGATAACAATGGAGAATGTGGATAAGATACATCCGAGAGTTAAAATTATTGCGGAAGGAGCTAATGGTCCAACAAGTCCTGAGGCAGATGAAGTTATCAAAAAGAGGAATATCTTCATGTTGCCGGATTTCCTTTGTAATGCAGGAGGAGTAACCTGCAGTTATTTTGAACAGGTGCAATCCAATATGAATTACTACTGGAGCAAAGATGAAGTACTATCCAAGCTGGATGTGAAGCTCACAACCGCATACCATAAAGTTTCTGAATTAGCAAGGAAGAAGAAGTTATATATGCGGGATGCTGCATATATGATAGCAATTGATAAAGTTGTAAGAGCTTCTAAGGAAAGAGGCTGGATATAAAAGGGAAGTATGATGAAAACAGGACAGAGATTTGACCGGCTGAGCGGATTCTTTTCCAATACATTTTCCTATATCGGTAGGGGAGAACCGGGAGGCAAAGCCTCAGGACTTGCTTTTATGCAGGATATTATCACCAAACACTTCCCGAGTGGGGAATATGAAGGGATGTTGATTAATATTCCAAATATGACAGTATTGTTGAGTGGAGTGTTTGAAGACTTCATGAATGATAACGCTCTTTACGAAGTTGCTTTATCAGATGCTTCCGACTTTGAAATAGCAAGAGCATTCCAGGAGGCTTCTATCGGAGCGATTTATTCGGGAGACCTCAGAAGCATCATAGAGAGCATACGGCAACCACTTGCCATCAGGTCATCCAGTATCTTTGAAGATTCAATAGATGACCCTTTTGCCGGTGTATATGAAACAAAAATGATACCGAATAATCAGATTGATAATGATAAACGCTTTACCGTGCTGATGGAAGCCATAAAATTTGTTTATGCCTCCCTTTTCTTTCAGAACTCAAAGGATTATTTCAAATCTCTCAATCGTGATATAAGAGATGAGAGGATGGCTATTATTATTCAAGAAGTTGTTGGAAACAGACATGAAGATCTATTCTATCCAACAATATCCGGAGTAATAAAATCGTATAACTTCTATCCGACAAACAATGCAACACATGAAGAGGGAATTGCCACTCTTGCTTTTGGTCTCGGTAAAACAGTGGTTGAAGGTGATAAAGCATGGAGTTATTCCCCTATGCATCCAACTGCTCCACCACCATTTAATAACAATCATGATATTCTTAAATACACTCAGACTGAGTTTTGGTCGATCAATATGGAGCAGGTTTGCATGTATGACCCCACTCAGGAGACAGAATATCTTTGTCAAAGGTCTATCTATGATGCGGAAGAACATGGGACTCTAAGTCAAGTATGTTCTACATTTGATTATCTAAACGATAGAATTGAGATTGGAACTTCATCTCCGGGTACAAGAATTGTTAATTTCTCTCCCATTTTGAAGACTGATTCCATTCTTTTGAATAACATGATTAAGAAATTGCTGCAGGTGTGTGAAGCTGAAAGCGGAAACAAGGT
>JAFGVF010000336.1 GCA_016938155.1 Candidatus Cloacimonadota bacterium | reverse complement strand
CGGGAGACCCACGGGAAAGGTACGGTAAACCCATGAGATGATATGCCGATTTCCCCGGTAATCAAGCAATCATCCGCTTCCAGCCATGACAGGTTTGACTACCGTTTCTCTTCCGCCCCTCTTACGCCTTTGCCTATGAGACCCCTAAGTGAGGCCTAAGAGGGGCCTAAGAGCGGCGTATGACAATGAAAGGTAAAAAAGCATGATAAATACAGGTGTGTACTGTGTATTTTTACAGATCTTGGAGATAATGTTATGTAAACTAAGAAATTCGACAGGCTGGAAGCAAAAAATTGAGAATGGAAAGTTGAGAATTGAAAAGGAAACCTTTCAAATGGTCATAAGACCTTTGACAATGGTTGAAGAAAAGGCGACAGGCTGGAAGCATGTCGTACGGTAGGGCACGCATCCCTGCTTGCCCTCTTATATTCAGCGGGAAGTTTTAAATTAAGTATGACGAACAAATCTCGTCTAAAAATTTTCATTTTGATATATTGTAAAATCAAGCCCAAGGAATCAGATAATACTGAATGTTTTGGCATAGTTGATATATGGCATATACAATGTAGATTTGTAACACTCATCACATTTCTAAGTCATATTTTAAAGTAGTTACTTCCCAATCCCATCAATCCGAAGTTTAATCTGATTATCACCCAACAATGTCTCCACTATCTATTCAATTTTTGCTCATTTTTGTCCCATTCCGCACTCGTTTCTCACTCGTTGCGAGCAACGGGAGACTAACCTCTGAGAAATCTGTGGTTGGTGGAGGTAAAAAAGGGATGGTAAAAATAAAGATGTGGTCTGATGAAAGTATTTTCGGGAAATCTAAAGGTAAATGCTAAATTATTTGACAATTTAGAACTGTCAGGAAATTTATTATTTCCTTAACATTTAGGTTGAATTCAGTATTTGAATGGAAGCCGTAAAAATAGTTGTGATTAGATACAAGACGATTAAAATTGGAGTGATATATGAAGATATTAATAACAGGTGGAGCCGGATTCATTGGGTCTCATCTTGCTGAGAAATTGCTTGATATGGGGCACAAAGTACATATTTTGGATAACCTTTCCACCGGAAGACTGGAAAATGTTTCGCATCTGAGAAATAATCCTGATTTCTCAATGACAATAGGTACAATCCTTAATTTCTCATTGATGGAACAAATAATAAAAGACTGTGACCAGATTTATCACATGGCGGCCGCCGTTGGGGTAAAATACATAATTGAAAATCCTCTGTTATCATTACAAACAAATGTTGTGGGAACCGAATATGTTTTGGAACTGGCAAACAAACATAAAGCAAAAGTGTTGATAACATCAACCAGCGAGATTTATGGGAAATCCGATAAACTTCCCTTTGCTGAAAAAGATGACAGAATTCTTGGTTCAACACATATCAGCAGATGGGGATACAGCACTGCCAAGGCTGTTGATGAGTTTTTTGCTCTTGCATATTCCAGAGAAAAGAAATTACCTGTCGTGATAGTTCGTTTATTCAATACTGTCGGACCGAGACAGACAGGACAATACGGAATGGTGGTGCCTAAATTTGTGAAAGCTGCTCTGTTAAATCAACCGATAATAATCTACGGAGACGGCAAGCAATCAAGATGCTTTGCAGATGTGGATGATGTAACCAACGCTTTGATAGCTTTGATGACCAAAAAAGAATGCGAAGGCGAAATATTCAATGTCGGCAGCATCGAGCCAATTTCTATTGAAGACCTGGCTTTTAAAGTGAAAGAGATGACCAAGAGTAAGTCTAAAATTGAATATATGAGTTACGAGGATGTCTTTGAAGAGGGTTTTGAAGACATGCGGGACAGAATGCCAGACATTACAAAGATAAAAGAATTTATCGGCTATGAACCTACTCATAACCTTGAGAATATTATTGAGAGGATTGTGTCGTATTATGAAAAATAACTTAATTGTATTGATGCTTATTGCCCTGTCGGTTTTAACTACCACTGTTTGTAGTGCTTTACCCATCTCCGTGAATGTTGTCGGATATGTTCGTCAACCGGGTGTTTTGGTAATGGATAATAATAACAGGATTTCAGATGCTGTCTTTATGGCAAACCGCCTTCCTGACCAGCAGTTTCTGCCCGAATCAGATACTGACCTTTATTCAGGGAAAACTCTTGAAGATATTAAATCCGAGCAACAAGAAAAACTTACAATGGAATTGGAAGACAAACCTGATTCAAAAGTTTACAGCAAGACCCTTCTTGATCAACAGGTCATAAGTTTTGATAACTTACCTTCAAAACTATCACTTCGCCGGTTGGTTTTAATCCGCAACGGTGAGGAAAGGACTTTAGATTTGATGCAATACTTCCGTTTGGGTGATACGAGTCAGAATCCGTATCTAATGGATGGAGATGTGATAAAAGTTCCTTGTAAACTTGAAGATGTATATCTCAACGGTAGCTGGAATCAAAACCAGAAACTGGAATTGGTGAAAGGTGACCGTTTGTCAACAATCACTCGTCTTGGATTGGGATTACAACCGGAAGCAGACCCGAGCAGAATTTTTGTTTATAGATTCTCTTCAGATTATCAGGAAAGAATAACTATCCCTGTTGACTTGAAGAAGGCATTAAGCGAACCGGGGTCTGAAGCTGATATTTTGCTCCAGAACGGAGACGAGATTTATGCTTATAGCCGTCCTTTTTATAATGGAAAAGAATTTGTTACTATTGAAGGTATGATAAAGTATCCCGGGCAGTATCCGGTTAATAATGGAGAGCTTGGGTTGCTTGAACTGCTTAATTCATCAGGTGGACCTTCTATCCGGGGAGACCTTAATCTGGCATATATTGTTGACCCAGATATGACTTTACAGGAAGACCCCGATTATCTCCGTCTTAAGGAAATGTCCAAAAAAGACATGTCATTTGCTGAATATGGCTATTTTCTGATCAGACTCCGTCAAATGACAGGGAAATATTCTGTAGATTTTAAACAACTTTGGGAAACTCAGGATAGCTCTTACGATGTAAAAATTAAACCGGGAGCTTATGTATATATCCCGGAAAAGTTAGATAAAGTTATTGTATCTGGTCAGGTTAAGAATCCGGGATTATATGAATATATCGAGGGATTGACTTGGAAAGAATGGATTGAGAAAGCCGGTGGTAAACTGAATCAAAGCAAAATCAGCCACAGCAGAATTGTAGATGCCCGAACCGGTCAGTGGCGAAAACCTAAGAAAGATGATGTTTTGATGCCCGGAGACATGGTTTTTGTCCCTCAGGCTAAAGACCGCTCTCTCTGGGAAGATACTCAAGCTGTAATTGCCTTTACTTCTCAAATGATTACTATCTTCCTCGGTGTCACTTCACTGTTAGCTAATTAAATTTTAGGAGAATATAATGAAAGTACCGTTATTAGATTTACACGCTCAATATGAGCCCATAATGTCCGAAATCAGAAAAGAGATGGACAAAGTTTTTGACAGTCACTGGTATATTTTGGGACCCAGTGTGAAAGAATTCGAACAGCAGGTTGAGACTTTTCTCAATGCTGATTATGCCATAGGTTGTGCCTCAGGAACGGATGCATTGATTTTAGCCCTGCAAGCATTAAATATCGGAGAGGGTGACGAAGTTATAACCACTTCATTTACTTTCTTTGCAACTGCGGGAGCTATTTCCCGAGTTCATGCCAAGCCTATCTTTGTGGATATTAAACAGGATACTTTCAACATTGACCCGGATTTGATTGAAGATGCTATAACACCCAAAACAAAAGCTATTATGCCGGTTCATTTATTCGGTCAAGCTGCAGAAATGGATAAGATAATGGCTATCGCAAAGAAATACAATCTGAAGGTTATCGAAGATAATGCCCAGGGAATCGGATGTTTGTACGACGGCAAAGCTGCCGGAACTATCGGAGACATCGGTACACTTTCATTCTTCCCAAGCAAAAACCTTGGAACAATGGGCGATGGTGGGATGTGTCTAACAAATGATGAACAACTGGCAGACAACATGCGTCAACTTCGTGTACATGGAGAAAAACCTAAGTACATTCATAAATGGGTTGGATTAAACAGCAGACTGGATTCCTTGCATGCTGCTGTGCTGAAAGTAAAGCTTAATTACCTTTCCGGATGGTCTGAAGCTCGAAGAAAAAATGCTGAATACTACTACAAAAATCTGAAAGACCTGAATGAAATTACATTACCCTACATCCATCCCAAAGCAGTTTCTATTTATAATCAGTTTACTATTAAAACTGAAAAACGGGATGAACTGATGAAATACCTGTCAGATAACGGTATCGGGTGTGCTGTTTACTATCCTCTTCCATTACATTTACAGGAATGCTTTGCTGATCTTGGATATAAAATTGGCGACTTGCCGGTCGCTGAAGAAGCTGCTAAAAAAGTTCTTTCTATCCCGATTTATTCAGAGTTATCTGAAGAACAAATGGCTTATGTTGTTAAGACAATAAAGGCATTTTACAATAAATAAAGGTTGAAAGCATGAACATTATTGTATGCATAAAACAAGTTCCTGATACAACAGAGATTAGGATTAATCCCGAGACTAATACTCTCATGAGAGATGGGGTTGAAAGTATTATAAATCCCTTTGATCTATATGCCATTGAAGAAGCTATAAAGCTCAAAGAACAATATGGTGGTAAGGTTACTGCCATCAGTATGGGACCTCCTCAGGCTGAGAGTGCCCTGCGTGACTCGATTGCTCTGGGGGTTGATGAGATAATACTATTGTCTGACCGTAAGTTTGCGGGTGCTGATACTTGGGCAACCAGTTTGACACTTGCAGCTGCGATAAAGAAAGTTGCGGATTATAATTTGATAATCATGGGACAGCAGGCTATTGACGGAGACACTGCTCAGGTGGGACCGGGGGTTGCTGCTCATCTCGCAATTCCACAGCTCTGTTTTGCCAGAAAAATTGAAAGTATTGACGAGAAGAAGCTAACTGCTCAGCGTCTTATGGAAGATGGATATGATCGTGTTGAAATCCCTCTTCCGGCTGTAATTACAGTTGTAAAAGAGATAAATACTCCTCGCCTTCCTTCCTTGCGTGGTAAAAAGAATGCCAGAAGTGCAGAGTTAACTGTATGGTCAGCAACAGATTTGGGATTGGATGAGAAAGAAATCGGATTGAATGGTTCTCCAACCCAAGTGGTTGGTATCTTTACTCCCAAATTTGAAAAAAAGGTTGAGAAATTTGAGGTTGAGCCAGCTGAAGCGGTTGATATAATCATCAGCAGAATAAAAGAAATAACCGGATAAAGTGATGGGACGAGGCGACTCGTCCCATTCGGTATAAATATATGATTAAATTTCCTGATTTTAATCCAAATATCTTGTGTTTCCAAATAGGTAATTTCCCTCTACAAATAAGATGGTATGGTGTACTATACATCATTAGCTTTGTGCTTGGATATATCTTTGCAAAGAAGTTTTTTAAGTATCGAAATATCAAGATGGATAAAGAGAAATATGAGACATTTATCTTCGATATTGCCCTTGGAGTGATTCTTGGAGGAAGATTAGGATATGTCTTTTTCTATGATTTGCCTGCTTTCCTACATAATCCATTAGTTTTATTTCAAGTTTGGAATGGGGGGATGTCTTTTCATGGGGGAGCACTCGGAGTGATTTTCAGCATACTTTATTTCTGTAAGAAATACAAGTATAATTTTATTGCGATAGGAGATATTTCTATGCCTTTGGTAGCCGTAGGATTAGGCTTTGGCAGACTCGGCAATTTTATAAATGCCGAGCTTTACGGAAATCCTACAAGTGTTCCATGGGCTATGATATTCCCAACTGACTCATTAGGTTTACCTCGTCATCCTACACAATTGTATGAGATGTTTTTAGAAGGTTTCCTGATGTTCATCCTACTCTGGGTTCTTCTAATTAAATCCAAGAAAATTGGGATTGTCTTTTGGTCATTCTTTCCCCTGTACGGCATATTTCGTATCTTTATTGAGTTCTTTAGAGAAAAGGATAACATACCGTCACTCTACCCCAATGGATTATTATTCGGTTTTCTTCCTATATCCATGGGGCAATTTCTGAGTTTGTTTATGATTATTATTGGTGCTTACGGAATTTATAAAATCTATTCAAGAAAGATGAAAACATAGAAATTTAAAGAGATGGAATCAACTACTTCTATCTTAGGATTCTTACTGCTTTTACACCTGAAATAAAGTAATCGAAATAAAAAGCTTGAAAAAAAAATGACTGTCACAATAATGATAATAATGTTTTTGGCGTTATTGTTGCATAGATATTTGACAAATGTGAAATGATAGAATAGT
>JAFGVF010000335.1 GCA_016938155.1 Candidatus Cloacimonadota bacterium | reverse complement strand
CTGTTTCTACATCTATGATTATGAAATACTGGAACCACCCCGCAAACGGAGAGGGTACAAACTCTTATGACGATGCACCTTACGGTACAATAACAGCAGATTTTGAGAATACTCATTATAATTGGGCTGCTATGTCTAATACACTTATTCTTACGGGAACTCAGCAGTTACTTTTCCATAGCGGTGTTGCAATGAATATGGACTATGGAACTTTTGATTCCTATGCTCCTATTTCTAATGCTTTCACAGCATTGATAAATAATTTCCGCTATGATGCAACTGCACAGCTTGTAAACAGACAGGATTATACAGATGCGACATGGGAACAGTTATTGAAGAATGAGTTGAATAATGCCAGACCCATTCTTTATAAAGCAGATACAGCCAATGGAGAGATCGGCTTTGTAATTGACGGTTGGCAAAACGGCAATGAGTTCCATGTGAACTGGGGCGACGAAGGTAACCAAAACGGTTATTACACCCTTGATGCTCTTGCCTTTAATGGAGTTGACATGACAGCAGGGAATGCTGCTGTAATTGGAATTTATCCAAGTCTGGGACCTGTTACGGTTGATGAAAACTTTGAAGGTGATTTCAGCGGATTCAACTGGCAGTTTAGTGGTGATTCAGACTGGAGTATTACACCTAATGCCCATTTTTACGGAGTACAGGCTGCAAAGTCAGGACAGATTAATCATAATCAGTCAACTTCCATTTTCATCGAAATTGATGTATTGGTTGATGATGTAATTTCTTTTATTCAGAGAGTTTCCTGTGAAAATTCTCCAGATACTCCCACTTATGATTATCTCTCTTTCTGGATTGATGATCAGGAGATGGACAGATGGGACGGGGATTCTTATTGGGAATATGAAGAATATCCCGTAACTGCAGGTGTTCATACTTTTAAATGGACTTACCAGAAAGATGGTGCTACGATTGAGGGTCAGGATTGTGCTTGGATTGATGCAATTGATTTGCCTGAATGTCAAGTTTTTACACCAGCAGATTTTGAAGCGATTCCTACACAAGGTTATGCTCCTTTAAATGTTCTCTTTCAAGATTTATCTTTAGGTAATGTTTTATCTTGGCAGTGGGATTTTGAGAATGATGGAATAATTGATTCCTCAGAACAAAACCCAACTCATTTATTTAACACAGCTGGAGTATATTCGGTTTCTTTAACAGTTACAAATTCATATGATTTTACAACAACCATGACTAAACTGGACTATATCACTGTTTTACCCCGATACCCTGAACTTGAGATTATCTCCAATCCTTCGCTTTCCTTTGGAACAGTATATCTTGGTTCACAATCCATACCTCAAAATGTTTGGTTAAAGAATATTGGAACAGCAACCGTTATCGTAGATTCACTAACACTTGAGCTTGAAAATTCACCATTTGAGGCTATAAGCACACTACCTATAGAGATTGAAGAGGGGGACAGCACCTATTTCCAAGTGAGTTTTACTCCTCAGTATTCGGGAAACTTTTATGACCACCTTACCCTTTACAATAACTCCATCAATCTGCCTATTTCTGAATTAATCCTCAGTGGAACAGGAGACTATGTACCACCTCAAGCTCCACAAGCTGTGACAGTAATAATGAATGGTTATGATGCTGTTATCTCTTGGAATGCTGTGACAGAAACGATTTATAACACGCCCGTAACACCTGATTATTATTTTGTCTTTTACAATGGGTCTTCAGATATTGAGGGGCAATACTATTTTCATGGTCTCAGTACTACAACACAATACATACACGCTTCAGTCGGGTTAGCTACTTCCAATATGTTCTACCGGGTTGTTGCTATTTTACAATATCGTAATAATACCAGCCTTTTAGGTTCTCATGATTATGAAGCATATCTTAGAAATAATCTGAAGCAGGGAATGACAGAAGAAGAGATAATGGAGATATTGCTCAATAAATAAAGTTTGGTTTCTAAAAAAGCATTTAGTATTCATTAAAAAAATGTGGGTTTCTAAGAATTGTTATGAGTTGAACAGTCCTTAGCTGTTGTATTATAATACTAATCCATATGGGACAGTCTAACTACATGCACCAAATGTTGATCAGTAAGCAAACATGGATTTCTAAACTATTTTTAAAGCTTCAATCAACTGATAAATATCTGAAAATGGTAATCTGCAATCCTTTTCTTTCGTGTTTAGTTCAAGTATCTTATTCCTATTATTCTCAGCTGACTTAGCATTAGTAACTGCTATTGGGAGTAGCGGTTTCAAGTGAGAATACAAATCAAAACCCTTATCTCCCTTTTCATAGTTAACAATATGCTTCAATACTTCATCTTTCATAGAGTCACAGACACAAACTTCTTTAGTGATTAACTCGTAATGGAATTTCACCCATGTCTCGAAGCAGGGATAGGATTCAATGACGAGTATATTGCTTTTCATTAACGCTTTGTTTTTAAAGATAATATACTTATCGAATTTCTGTTGAGTATGAACTTGATCTAAGTCAATCAAACAATATACATTTTTTCTATATTCTGCTTCTTCGATTGCTTTATTAAGAATAGAGATTGCATCACCTTGGGGAATATAGGGCTGTGGGTCAATCTTCAAATATCTCAAGGCTTCTCTTTCTCTACTTTTTAGTCTGATAATGTATTGTTTCTCACTCTCACCTTCACAAAGAATAAGAGTGCTTGATTTCAAATCTCTAATTTTATTCTTCCTTTTTGCCATCGTCCATATCCCTGATAGAGTCAAAATCAAGATGATAATCATAAATATCGGGTTTTGCTCCAAAGTTGCCCGCCATATATTGATTCAATACCTTTCTGCGGTTGACACCCTTAAATTCTAATAGAGAGTATAATTCAGTTGAACCGTCTTCTCTTTTTTCTGTAAACCATACTACATCATTGCGGATTGCGTCCCAATCAAGCAGCATTATGTTGTGGGTGGTAAAGAGAAGTTGAGAGTGTTTAGAATTAGCAAGGAACACTAAGATAAAATATTTCTGCAATTCAAAATGTAAAGATGATTCAAGCTCATCAATTGGAAGAGACATTTCTCTCAGAATTGCCCAGAAAAGGGGACCGGAAAGCATCAGAAGTTTCTTGGTCCCTAATGATTCTAAGATATACGGTAAACTACATGTTTTATCAGAATTGTATTGATGAATCACCTCTCTTTTAATACGGTCTTTATAATACTTAATGTTTACGGGTATATTAGCTAAAGTCCCTTCTTCTATTTCATGTTTGATATCCTGTACGCTCATATCTGCTTTTTGCAAGAGCTGTACAAGCAAATCTTTCTGTTCTGGGAAATCATAAAAGTATCTGGAAGTAAGTGTATCGACTACAGCATCCATAGAATTATTAACTACCGGCAAGAGCTTGGTATTGAACCATTCAAACCCCCGTCTTGCTTCTAAAAACAGGGAATTTATCACTTTGAAACATGATAAGATTGAGGTTGTCATTAATGTGTTAAGCTCTATTGCCTCAATATCATTAGACTTTAGCTTAATCTTATTTCCTATAGTTAAATCAAACCCTCGGGGATTAACTCGATTTAGTATTCTTAAGAAAATAAGAGCTGGTTGAGTACTGGGATAGTATTCTAATTTTTCTTTAACGATCTCATTGGTATTGAATTCAATAAAATAACGATGTCTAAGGTATTGATTATCAACTTTTACAAGAAACTCCAATGCCAATTCGGTGTTTTCATTTTTTGTTTCATCTGAAAACTGGAAGGGGACAGTTGGTATCTTAGCATCATTATCTCTTCGATCCACTGCGAGTAATCGTAGCACATCCAAAGCCATTAGTACATTCGATTTCCCCGCAGCATTTGCACCATAAATCATAGCCATTTTCAAGAGTCGGTATTTACCAATATTTACAACATAGTAGTCTTCATATTCTTTATCAGGGCTGGCTTCGAAGCTTAAAATCTGTTCATCTTTGATGGAGTGGAAATTCTTTACTCGAAATTCGATAATCATAATACCTCCTTCGATTGTCGAAATATGCAATAAAATTGTAAATATCATAAATCGATAAGCTATGTCAAGCAATTTTATTTCTTCTTTTCTCAGCAATTCATGAGGCTGTTCAAAATCAAACCCCAACTTAGTAGGAGTGTTGAAGATTATTATAGATCGATAAGACCAAATTATCTCTTGTGTTTCATGGATCTTCCATGAGCAATATTGGCATAAAAGTCACTTATCTCCCACATGACACCCACTTAATCCCCACTTGAGAAGTGAGAATTAAGTAAAAAATATGTGCGTCATATGTCCCTGTTTTGTGGTTGTTGCTCATGAGTGAATTGCGAGAAAAAAGGGGGAAAATGATAAGTGTTAGTTATGAAAGATAGAGATATTTTCCGTGAAGTGAATTTTAGAAATGAACACTCATAGATAATATTCTGCAGTTTTACAAGAGCAATAATTGTACTATTCAGGATTATTACTGATTGAATTCAGAACAGTCTCGATATTCAGCCAATGTAGGGCTGAATGGTCATTCTGGGGATTGTCCATGGGTCGGTAGACCCATTGGCTATTCACATGTAACCCTTACAGGGTTAGCAAATACGACAGACTTCACGAGTTTTCCGTAGGGGTTTAACAATTTAACCCCTCCCTCTTGGGCACAAATTGTTGTGCCCCTATAATTGCAACCACACGAAAAAACAAGCGAAGCTGTAACCCCCTCTTTAATTACAAATCTCGACCGGGACAGTCGAGATTTAGACAAAAACAAAGGCTGTTGACATTGTCAACAGCCATAAAGTTGCTGATTTCTCAGCAGGCATAATCTCTTATTTGAGCAGGATCATTTTCTTAGTGTCGATAACTCTATCATTTAGAGATAATCGATAGAAATAGACTCCTGATGTTGCTGTATCGGCATTCCATGACACATTGTAGGTGTTAGCTGTTTTATGGCTATTTACAAGCGTATCAACCCATTGCCCTTTAAGGTTATAAACCTCTAAGAGTACCTGACCCGGTTCTGTAATGGAGAAGCTGATATTTGTGAGAGGGTTAAATGGGTTAGGATAGTTATTACTCAGCGAGCCGATTGGCATGTTAACCTGTTCGTCAATGCCTACTTCACCATCAAAGAAAAATACATTATCAATATAGACAGTGTTTGGGTCACCGGAGATAATTAGCTGAGCAATATGGCTAGTAGTTGTTAATCCGGTAAAATCTGTAAGCGGGATATTAAAACTAACCCAGCTTTCTGTAGCAAGAGTGGTCTCGTCAAATTCAATCTCATGCTCAACATCATCATTACCCCATACACCATCCGCACCAAAATCAACTAACTTGATTTTAAAGATAGCAGGAGCAGCGGTAGGGTCGGGAGTCCAGAAATCCATGTGGAAATAACTCATTCCACTGGCATCGATTGTAGAAGATGTGAATTCGATTCCCGCAAAGGTAAGTCCAGTATAAAGTTTTACATCATCTCCGTCAATCTGAACATCGCTTACATTTGCATTATCCCATTCAGCAGACCATGTATCTACAGGAACATTTGTGTAGGCATTACTGAAAAGGGAGATTACATCATTAGCATTGTATGTAGGAGTCGGAGCAGGAGTAGCCGGTCCAGCAGGTGGATCACCTTGGGGAGAGAATGTGATATTGTCAAAATAGCAAACATTATCTTGAGTTCTGCCATCCAGGTTAAAATCAGGGAAAACTACAATCTGGTCATAACCGGATTCTATATGTGAAGTGAAATCAAAAGTAAGTTCTTCCCAGGCATTAGTAACAGTATTTGATACCTTTATTTCAGGCAATGCCCAACTGTCAGGTTTTACAAGTTTAATACCAACATCACTAATAACCGGTTTCCAGACCATTATAGTAATTGTACAATTAGTGGCATCGAGATTAAACATGCCAATATCAGCACCGTGTTGGGATTCTGTACCGGCCCAGGGTTGACCTGTTTGCATTGCTGTGAATTGAGCTACAGTTGCAGAAGTGTTAGCACCTGTTGGGTCAGGATTAGCAATTATTTGTAAAGGTGGGTTTGTGGCATTTTCAAACACTGCCCATGTCCAGTTCGCTCCATATCCGCCTGCTTCAAAATCGATAGGTGCATTTTGTGCAAAAATCGTTGTTGTGATCATTATGATAACAGCAGATATAATAAGTAATTTAGTTCTATTATTCATTTTTTCCTCCTCAGGAATTTATTTAAGTAGAATCATCTTTTTCATACTTGATTGATTATTAACCTTTAGCTTGTAGAAATAAACCCCCGAACTGACAGGGTGTTTACTCAAGTCAGTACCGTCCCACTCAACAGAATGGTTTCCCTTTGTTCTATTCTCGGAGAGCAGTGTGTTTATTTTCTGTCCTTTAAGATTGTAGATTTCTATCTCAACAAAGCTATTCTCAATAAGACTGTATGAGATAGTTGTTGAGGGATTAAATGGGTTAGGGTAGTTCTGACTCAATTCAAAGTTGCTGATTTCAACAGTTTCTTCATCATTTGAAACAGTTCCGCCATCCCAATAGATATTATCAATACCGAACTCACATTGGGCTCCGGACACTTCAAGGATTACAAATTCATAACTGAGCATTCTCAGATCAATAAAGTCACCCCGAAGGTCATCTACGGGAATAGAGGCCTGTCCCCATTGTCCGTTACGAACGAGTCCATAAGTTGTCTGATGAGCCGGGAATTGGACATACGACTGATTACCCCAGGCATCAATGATTCCGATTTGAAAGCTGATATGTGCCGGGATATTGATATGGAACTTCAGATATCCATCCCCGAAGTTAAAGAGATTTGTCGGTTGCATTGACATGACACCGGCTCCAAACCACCCGACTCCGTTAGTCGTCCAGGTTATGCCATTATCACCTTCATAAGGTGCAATGCTCCCTTGTGATAAAGTGCCTTCCCAGACATATATCTCTGCATCAACGCCAACTTCAAGACTATTATAGGTAGTAGTGTTATCAGTGAATATTCCGAATGTTTCATACTGGAACTCTGGTGGCCCGACATGTACTTCCCCCATATCATTCCATTCATTTACTTTAATGTAATCAACATACATTTCAGCAGGTAACGGCATTGATACCGGAGCTCCGGAACCATCAAGCCCCAAAGCGTCGGTGAATAAACCACCTATCGCGAGATTTGTTACAAGATAGAATGGACTTTGAAATTCAGTTGAGGATTCATCGAAGTACAGTGCTTCTTCATATAGGTCATATTCAACATTATTGTCTATTACAGTAAATCGGAGACTTGTATCATCCCAGTAAGCTCTATATGTCAGGAACCGACCGGTCAAAGGTGGATTGTAACTGTAATAGGGACGGCAGCTTTCATCGTTAGGATCCCAGGAGATACTAGCCGCACCGCTGGGGTTATCAGGGTTTATGGAATCTTCAGAGTAGTAGATAGCGTTGGCGGAAACCGACTGATTAACCGTTGAGTTATCCTGATTATTCCCACCATTATGCGAGTCATGGAGGTTACGGTAAGACTGTTTACCGCCCATCTCCATCATATCCATTTCACCACAACGGGGCCACCCGAGGGTACTTGTTCCTAGAAGCCATACAGCAGGCCAGCCACCAAGATTTATATCAGGTATTAAGACTCTTGCTTCAATTACACCGTATTGGATTGAAACCTTTGACTTAGTATTCAACCTACCTGATGTATAGTTTAAAGGGTTGCCCCATTGGTCAACGATGTTGGCTCCGGATTCGTTACGAGCGGTAATTCTCAGAGCATTGTTACCAGCTTCCCCGGGAATTTCAGCAATGTCTACATTGTTGGGAGAGTAATACTCAAGTTCGGCGTTACCCCAGCCCCAGGAGCCGTTACCGGTCTCAATAATCCAATTATCAAGGCTATCAAAGTTCTCTTCCCAGAGGAGATCACCAATCTCAGCAAACAATCCTGTGATAAGTACGAGGGCGAAAATTATTGTTATAAGTTTATTCAATGTCCTAATTCCTTTTTGTTATCTTTTTAGCTTCGAAGTCATAAACATAACCCCATTCGCTCAAATCGGCTAAGGCCAAAGCAGGATCAGAATACAACGGTAAAAGGTTCATCTCTGAGGGGTCATACATTGCTTCACCGACCATATCACGCAGGATAACAGCGTAATAAGTATCTTCATCAACCCACCAGGCACTCCACCAGGTTACTGAATCGTAAAAATGATCTAAAACAGCACGATAAGCTTTCTTGGCATGTTCTCTGGCATTCATACTTCCACTTTCAGTATAAATCTCATGTAGTGCTTTTGCAGTAAAGTATTGATATTCACCGATAGGGATTTTGGCTAAAATAGTACCCCAAAGGTAGAATCGAGAGATAGCAGAGGGGCTTTCATCACTGAAATCCCATACATTCTCCATATTAAGACTTGCATCTGCAAAGGGATTAGCAGGATTATCAAGGATATCTTTATTGGGATGGATTCCTTCATCAGCTGAATAAAGATCAAGTGTCGAGCCTGTGGGCAACTCTAAAATCGTGGAGGTAATCCCGTTCTTGACATCACAACCGGCAATCAGTATTAAAACAATAACTGATAATGCTATAAGTAATTTATTTATCTTCATTTTAACCTCCCTTAAAACTCTATTCTGTAGTACAATCCGGTCTGGAATTCATAATCATTATCAACTCCATCGCCTTCATTAATTGGTGAGTTCCCATCCAGATTTCGGAAGATGGCCTTAATACCAATTCTACTTGATTTCTCTATATCGAAAAGGCTATCAATCAGTATTGAGTAATCCAGCTTATACTGGTAAGGATATGTAATATTGAACTGTCGATACCAGTCATAAGGTCCCCAGGCATCTTTTTTGGCATAGGCTTCGATATAGTGTTTCTTGTTGAGTATAAACTTAGTTGTAAGAGAATAGAATTCAGTTGCATCACCGTCAGGATTACCGGTAGATTGCTGTTTCCCGGCTTCAAGAGTAATTATGCTCTTGAAGGTTGAAGTTGGATTCATAATAAAGATTCCCTTCGCAAGCCATTCTTCAACTGCGGGTAAACCACTTCCAAAGGGAGCGTTTGTTTTCCCCTCTTGATAATAGAAGAGATGGGCATCCGTGTCTGCCTTATATTCGGTATAGTTTCCACCTACTGTGAATGCCAGGTTTGCATCTTCTTTATCATCCCTATTCCAGTCATAGAAATAACTAGCCGGGGTAGGATCATAAGTCAGGAAGAACTCTCCTGACAATGTCTCTCTATTCCCAAGAACAGCAAATGGGTCACTATCTCTGTTTCTGGGAGTTGTTCCGGGATAGAAATCTGTACCATCCAGATAAGCGTCAGTAGCTTTCATCGCTTCGAGCAGGTTTGTTCTGTACATAGCACGAGGAAGTAGCCAGAAGTTTCCAATTGGAAGAAGTATTCCGGCATCATAAACGATTTTGTTACCAAGGCTGGAGTATGGAATTGTTGATTCTCTTTCAACCAAGGCATCTCCACCATCGGCAACGAGACCCGCATAGTTGGCTGACATGTCTATCAGGGCAGCACCCAGGCTGAATGACAGCTTTGCTTTAGCTCCCTGAGTATCTTTAAACTCTATCTTATCCTTATAGATTTCATCGTTGTCCATATAGGAGTATTCTTCATCAATCTTCTCGGTACCTGAGACAAGATATCCGACTTGCATTGTTATGCCTGCTCCCATATCTGCTTCGAATGAGAGAGCTGTTTGCCGGGTAGCTTTCTCTGTCGCTTCAGTTGCGGTAGCAGATGCATCGGCTTGAGCGAAGTCTTCAGAGTGAATAAGTGTCCATTCAGAGCCGAGGAAATCAAAGTCGTACTTTACAATTGCTTTAGGATTTGCCCCCCAGTAAACTTCAGGTCCTGTAAGAACAGTAAGTCCATCCAATCCTTTTTTACCGATAAATTCAACCCCATAAGGTGCCTTAGCATTCCAGATATCCATACCGGCCATATCAGTAGCTTCTTTCATAATACCGTAGAAGTCACCTTCATAAACCCAATGGAAGCGAGGAACATGATAAAAGGCGGTGAAATCGAACAAATCAGCTTTGTATTTTGCTTCAAAGCTGTAGATTTCTACTCGTTCGTTGGCGGTAATCTCTTTGGATGAGAGAACTTCCATTCCCTGCTCATTTTGCTCAGTTGTGACAGAAACAAAAGATTCTCCACGCTTACCATAGTATTGCTCCATTGGGAGGTCAACTATATTGCCCAGAACATTCAATGTGAAATTACCTGAGATACGGCTTGTTGGGTCAAAAGCAAAATCGAGGAACAGCTTTTCACCGTTTGTGAAGTTAAGCCCGTTTTTCCCATCATTCTCAACT
>JAFGVF010000334.1 GCA_016938155.1 Candidatus Cloacimonadota bacterium | reverse complement strand
TTAGGCGTTGATTTCACTTCAGCGGGATATCCTACGGGAGTAATCATGCACAAATAATGTGAATCTTGAATAGAAAGCAGTTCTTTTACATTCGGTCGATCCATATCAGTAATCCAGCATCCACCAAGGTTGTGATTATGAATAGAGAGCAACAGATATGTGGCTGCAATGTCTGCATCTGCTTGAACACGCTTTGTTTTATCGGGATCAGAACAAACTGCTATAGCCATAGGTGCTCTCCCGATAGGAGCAGTTGCACTCTCTCGTGTTAAAGCTAATTCGGCTAATATTTCTTTGTTTGTGATTACAACATAATAGAAAGACTCTGAATTTCTGCTTGTGGGTGAGTAACGACAATCTTCAAAGATTGAATTTAAAATGTCCTGAGGGATTTCATCTTCGTGAAACTGACGAATACTTCTTCTATATCTAAGTAGATCACTTCCATTTGTATATGGTTTGAGATGATGTTCAAATGCTTGAATCTCAATTCTTCTTCCTTCAGGGTCATTTGCATAGAAGTGATAAATATCGTAGTCAGGATTGTATTTAGCTTTACCTGACATTTTCAACTTCGCAGCGACTTTCTCAACCTCATCTCTGGTTGAATAGAAGAAAGTTAGAAGCATATCTGTGTCTGCATCATTTCCATGACAGATACCAATAAGCTGATTCCCATGTCTAACTATACATATCCCGGATTGCTCCAGCCACACAGAACATTCAAGAATATCCAAGTAGAATTTCTTAACTGCATCATATATTGTTGTTTTGAAAAATACTATTCCGCCCATATTTAACTCCTCTTAAACTTTTCTTAAAACCAATCCCTTCAGATAGAAAGATTCAGGATAGAATATCCCGATCGGGTGATCAGAAGCTTGTGTCATTTTCTGTATAATCTGGGCATTGCACCCTGCATCCAGGGCTGCATCTGCTATTATCTTCTGGAATAGCAGTGAGTCAAGCAAACCTGAACATGAGAAGGTCATTAGTATCCCTCCTGTTTTCAATAGCTTGAATGCCAACATATTAATATCTTTGTAACCCCTTGCCCCTCTGATAACATTAGATTTATTCTCTATAAATTTTGGCGGGTCAAGGATGATTAAATCAAATTCTCTTCCCTCAGCTTCATAATCTCTGAGAAGCTGAAACAGGTCTGCTTTGACAGTCTGTAATCTTTCAATTGGAAGATTGTTTATTGCTGCATTCTGTTCTGCCAATTTTAGTGCTGATTCTGAGATGTCAGCATTAATTACTGATTTTGCACCGTGTTTCAAGGCATATACACTGAATGCTCCGGTATAGCAAAAACAGTTAAGCACATCACTCCCTTCCGCATAATAGCTTACAATACTTCTGTTATCTTTCTGATCGAGATAGAGCCCTGTTTTGTGACCATTCTTTATATCAACAAGTAGTTTTAATCCATTTTCCATTATCTCAATAGTGTCCGGTGGCATTTCTCCTGAAATAACTCCGGTTCGAATGGAGAGTCCCTCTTTTTCTCTCACTTTGGCATCAGAGCGTTCATATATTCCCTTGGGATGATATAGTTCATTGATTAATTCTATCAGGTCTTCTCGGTAGTATTCTCCTGCAAGATTTAAAAATTGACAGACAAAGAAATCATTGTATTGATCAATGACAATACCTGGCAGACCATCTGATTCTGCATAAACAAGTCTAACGGCATTATTTCCTGAATTAAGTAGTCTGTTTCTTGCCTTTACAGCGGTTGTTAGTTTTTCTTGTAAAAACCGTTTGTCAGGATAAACTGCTTCCTTAAAACTCAATAATCTGACTCTTATTTGTGAAGTCGGGGAGTATATCCCCCACCCGAGGAACTCATTGTTTCCAGAAATAACTCTAACAGGAGAAAGTTCTTTTACAATTCCCTCTATTTTGTGTATAGCACCGGAAAACACCCAGGGATGTTGACGGAGCAGATTCTTTTCCTTATCTTTCTTCAATACTATATTCATAATATTTCACCTTTAGAAGCTGAATAGCTAATCCCTGAGAATAATGTCAATTGAATTCAATGGATAAAGAAAAAGCGGGTCACGAGACCCGCTCTTTTGTTTATTTATGCAAGGGGGTTTAGTCTTTATTTTTTCCAGTCTCCGTGCATCATCTGATGCTTAGGCATTCTGTCACATTCTTTCATGTTCTTTGTAAGAATCTCTTTCTGTTCAGCTGTCAGTTGATTATATACATTTTCAACCAGTTTGATTTGATTCTTATGTAATTCAGCTTTAGCTTTCATAATATTGTCAGAGATACCTTGAGCTTGAGAGAACTCGGCATTCTTCATGGCAAGTTGCATATCAACATGAAGGTTTTCAATAGTTGCTTCAGCAGTGTTGGTACTTTTCTTGTTTTCGGTGAACAGTTTTTGCATGGCTTCTTCCTGTTTGTCAGTTAAGTCGAGGTCTTTTATCGCCTTTAACCAACCCATTCCAATTCCGTGCATCCCCATTTTTCTACCCATTTCTTTTCCCATCCCGGGATGTTCCATAGGTGGTCCCTGATGCTTCATGCCGGGTCCACAATCTCCTTTACAATCACCCTTACAATCTCCATTCATCATTCCTCTTCCTTGAGCGAAGAGTGCTGTTACTGCTACTAGGGCTATCAACATTAGTATTACTATCTTTTTCATTTAATCCTCCGTGGTTTATGATTTCTATCATGGAATTTATTTGTATGATGCTCAAACATTTCTCTATATTTCTGAGCTTCTTCCTGTCCTATTGTTTTTCTGACTTCGATTATTCTATCGGCAAATACCTGTTCCATCAGTTGAGATTGGTTAGACATTTCGCCTTTTAGTTTTTCTAATTTATCGTAGTCAGGCTTTTCTTTCATCATTTCATCGAAAAAGGTTCTCTTCAAATCTCCCATGGCTTGCATGGCATCACGAACCTCTGAACACATAATCTTATCTTTGATTGCAGGGGGGAACTTTTCAATTGGTCCTCCCTCATCTCTGATGTGCATAGGTGGTTTCCTGAATGGATGAGGAAACGGTTGTTTCTGAAATCTGGTTATTTGTATGCCCCTGTAAATAAATGCACTCAAAAAGGCAATATTGAATGCCAGAGACACTATAACCAATGCTTTCAATCCATTTCTACTCATGTTATTCTCCTACAAAGGAACTGTAGAGGAAGGAATTTTCATAACTTTCCAGAGACGACATCTCCGCGGTAGTTGTCGTGGTTGACCAGAAAGCTGTAAATATTCCAAGGTAAAGGGACGCTGCAATTGCGACCCCGTATGGGATAAGTTTAAACCCCAAAACAAATGCCTTTTGTGATTCTCTTGTTTGGGCATTTGCGAGTATTCTTGTTGTTAGATACTCAGGAGCTTCAACATCGGAGGTTGTATGCATAATCTTATCAAGTTCCTTTATCTCGGATAGACGGTTACGGCAGATAGAACACTCTTTTAGATGTTGCTCGAATTCCTGCTCATCATTTTTCCCCATCTCACCATCATGATAACGGTAAACTTCAATCTCTTTCATTTTGCATTTCATTTTACAACTCCTTAACCCTTTTGACACTTAACTCTGCAATTTCCTTCTCAATTATTTTTTTTAATTTCTTCTTAGCCCTGACAAGCTTGGATTCGATTGCCTTTACGGAAGTATCTAACCGCTCTGCAATTTCCTTATAATGCATCCCCTGATAGTATTGCAATTCTATCACTACTGCCAGATTTGCAGGTAACTGCGGGATTGCTCTTTTCACAACTTCCTGATACATGTATTCCTCGCTTTTCGGGGCAACTAAATTTTCTATCATGAATTCCGGAGCTGATGAGGTTCGATTTGCCTTCTTCAAGTGATTTATCGCCTGGTTATGGGCTGCTCGATAAAGATAGGACAAAGCCTTGCTTTCTTCTACATCTACGATTTTATCATAGAAACTGAGAAAGACACTCTGCGTCAAGTCTTCGGCATCTTCATTCTGCTTTACAAACCTCAGAAGATAATTGTATATCCTCTTCTGATTTTCTTTTACGACATTTTCGAATAACTCTTTTTCCATACACGCTCCGGTCAATTTGACATTTGAGGGTTTCATTTCCTGCACATTATTTCCATATAAAATGATTTATCCTTCACTTTTAGCAATTTCTTTCCTGTTTTGAGACAATTCATCTCTCTCAAAGTCGTTTATTATTATAAATCTCGCAACTGTTGATTGAATGATATTGACATGGAACTCCCCTTCGCATGAAGCCCCGTTGAATATAAAAGGGCAAGCAGGGATGCGTGCCCTACCGTACGACATGCTTCCAGCTTGTCGTCTTTTCTTCAACCATTGTCAAAGGTCTAATGACCATTTAAAAGGTTTTCTTTTCAATTCTCAACTTTCCATTCTCAATTATTTTTTTGCTTCCAGCCTGTCGAATTTCTTAGTTTACATAATATTATCTCCAAGAACTGAAAAATACATAGTACACACCTGTATTAATCATGCTTTTTACAATTCATTGTCATACGCTGCTCTTAGGCCCCTCTTAGGCCTCTCTTAGGGGTCACATAGGCAAAGGCGTAAGAGGGGCGGAAGAGTAACGGTAGGCAAACCTGTCATGGCTGGAAGCGGATGATTGGTTGATTACCGGTGAAATCGGCATATCTTCTCGTAGGTTTGCCGTAGCTCTCCCGTGGGTCTCCCGTGGCTTCCACGGGAGACCCACGGTTGACCCACGGGAGACCC
>JAFGVF010000333.1 GCA_016938155.1 Candidatus Cloacimonadota bacterium | reverse complement strand
TCCTCCATATATGCCAGTTGACTATCTCCTTAAGAAATTGAAGATCGATTCCTCGAGAAGTTTTATGCCTCGTAATGATTATGAAGTAATTGGAAATAAGTACCTTGAGGCACTCATCTCTGAAGAGTTTGAAACTCTTTTCCAACTAAGCTCAATTTCTTTGAGAGAAACCTTCTATCCGGAGTTCGCCGATAGGAAAAAGAAAGAGAAACTTACTACTAAATTCAAGACCTTTGAAATTGCAGCATCAGCACTTAGTGAACAGAAAAATGAAGCTCTTGTACAGTATGATATGAATCATAAGCATGACCTGACTCTTTTCCTTGTTTTAACAAACGGTACATGGTTGGTTAAGTCCCGTATATATGGCGAGATGAAGATGGTTTATACTGAAGGTGATATTATCAAAATGCTTGCAGCTTATATGTCCCGAGATGAACTCGGGAATGCCTTTGATTTCCTGAAGAAGTATGAAGTTATCTATCCCGATTCACCCGAGATGAGCTATTATTGGGGTTTGTATTACACTCTCAGCGGTAAGAACGATATGGCTAAAAAGCATTACCTACAAGCAATCAAGCTGGATGACAAATTCGTAAATGCAAAATATAACTATGCTTTTATGCTCCAAGCCGAAAACAACATTGCCGGTGCTGAAAAAGAGTATCTGGAGATTATTGCTATTGAGCCACATGAGGCGAAAACACTCAATAACCTCGCTGTAATTGCCCTTTCAAGAAATGAGTATGAAACTGCAGAGAAGTATTTGAATAAGTGTATTAAGCACCATCCCGAATTCGAGTTTGCGGTAAAGAATCTGGAGTTGGTTAAAAGCTTGAAGAAGTGAAGTGAGTAAAGAAAAGGCAAGATATTTACAACCACGAATAGGACTAAACACACGAAAGAAGATAGTAAGAATTGATATAGTAATACTAAAAATAATAAGTAACGCGTCCTGATCTCATTAAGATTTAGGAGATAATATGAAACAGTATAATCGAGTTATTCAGGTTATGAAAGAAAATGGTGGATATGCCACTCTCGGTTTTTTGAATCAACATGTAGATGTAGCAGAATGGATAACTAAAACACCTTATGCATCAATCCGAAGAATTGTACAAGACGATAGATTTTTTTTCAAAATTAGACCAGGGTTATGGGCACTCAATGAATACAAAAAGGACATTCTCGATCGATTTGAAATTAGCGATAACACTAAATCAATTGAAAACGAGAAATTTTCACACACATATTTTCAAGGATTAATTGTAGAAATTGGTAAGTTAAAGGGTTTTGAAACATATATTCCAACTCAGGATAGAAACAAACTATTTTTGACTAAAACTCTTTCAGAAATAGCTGACAGTACAGTGATTTACGACTTCACATATCCGGAGATAGTATCTAGAGCTAAGACCATAGATGTCATCTGGTTTCATGAGAATAGATTGCCACATACCTTTATTGAAGTTGAGCATACAACGGATTTCCAGAACTCTCTCTTAAAATTTGTTGATTTACAGTACTTCTATTCTGATTTTATAATCGCTGGTAGCAATGATAGGAAACGAGAATTTGAAAGTAAAATAAATATTAATGTGTTCAGAGCTATTAGAAGTAGGGTGAAGTTTATTGATTATGACAATATTGCAAGGACTCATGCTAATTTAATGGAGAAACAATCTTTAATGTCAATCTGGTAAGCATAATAGCGAATTCATTATTACAAGAAGCATCAGGATTATTATGCTGCCTTCTTATCTCTGAGTAGCAGCGTTCCGTGCATTTTCTATGAAGTAACTGAACACCAGATTTCTGTGCCGATTTATCATGCCGAAATCTGACGCAATATCAGCATAAGTTAGAGCATTGTCTGCGTAGGTAGAAATTCTTTCTGGATGCCATTGAACTCCCAGAACAAGTTGGTCACAGTTATATTCTATTGCTTCGATTTGACCGTCCTCAGACCATGCAACAGGGGTAAAGCCTTGCCCGACAAAACCACCGTCAATACCCTGATGATGATTTGAATTGACAATTAACCTATCAGTATTAAAAATCTTTGACAGCCAACGACTATTTTCAATCATTACCGGATGATACTTTTCTCCGAGATGTTGCTCAGCTGTTTCCAGATGCTGGATAAGCCTGCCTCCTGTGGCAATATTCATTAGTTGTAAGCCTGCACATATCCCTAAAATGGGAAGTTTCAATTCCATGGCAGTTTTAAACAGCAGCAAATCGCTTTCAGCCCGACGCTCAGTCATTATATCAGAAAGAGGATGAGGAGTCTGTCCATAAAGCCTCGGTGGATAATCCATCCCTCCTATAATAATCAACCCTTTTATCTGCAGTAAGTAAGCCTTGATGTCTTCGTGCTCAACAAAACAAGGAATCGGTAATGGTAAACCACCATTATCATACACAGCTTCGATATATTTATCTCGTATATGAAACTGATTGAATTGTCCCAGTTTCATGAAGTTCATGCTGATACCGATAAAAGGTTTTTCTTGCATTGATCTTCTCCAAAGTAAGAATTTGGATTGAAATGACATAATAAGACTTTTCCTGTCAATCGAATTATTAACAAAGACAGTTTCACTGCATGTAGTAGTCCGGTGAAAGTATTTCAACTACCTATGAATTACCAATGCCCCACCCATGGATAACCAATGGACAACCAATGGCAGGCATTGGAAAGGTATTGGTTAAACATGGCAAGGTCATTGCTGATATTAGGAAAGAAATAACACATTCACCGGACAATTACCTGAAAAACACTCTTCTTTTAATGCTCTGCTCTAAACATAACTTATATTCGAAATGGAGGTACTGCTTCAGCTGTACGCAAACTTGCGGTTTGAAGAGAAGAGGCGACCCGGAGTGTCGCTCTGCAAAAGAGGCAAGCAGGGATGAGTGCCCAACGGTATAAAATGCTTCCAGCCTGTCGTTTTTTGTGGTGCGACTTTCCAGGTCGCTTCTTCTTCAGCGGGACTTCCTGCAGAGCAGGGAGTTCCGTGTTCGTAAAATAATTGTCCT
>JAFGVF010000332.1 GCA_016938155.1 Candidatus Cloacimonadota bacterium | reverse complement strand
GGAAACACCGCCTTGCAACTCCTGCACCGGTTTTTTGGTAGTTTAAGAGCTGTTTAACGCTTAGAGAACTGGAATCTCTTGCGTGCTTTCGGACGACCTGGTTTCTTTCTCTCGACCATACGAGGGTCACGAGTAAGGAATCCACGCTTTTTCAGAGCTTCTCTCAAGGTCTCATCATAAATGACGAGGGCTCTGGATACACCGTGTCTAATGGCTCCGGCCTGACCTGACAAACCACCACCGCTTACATTTACTTTAAGGTCAAACTTGTCGCCAAGCTCAACAGTATTAAACGGCTGTTCAACCATCATAGAAAGAACTTCTCTTTGAAGATAATCTTTCATCAGACGATTGTTGATGATTCTTTTGCCGGTTCCGGGGGTTAGACGCACTCTTGCGACAGCATCTTTTCTTCTACCGGTAGCGTCAAAATATTGCATTCAATATCCTCCTAAGATAATGAGATTGGTTTCTGAGCTTCATGAGGATGCTCAGCACCTGCATAGATTTTTAATTTGGATACCATCTGACGACCTAAGATATTCTTAGGCATCATACCTTTTACTGCTCTGCGGATTATATCTTCCGGCTTGTTCTCAATCATACGAGCATAACTCGTCTTTCTGAGACCACTTGGAAATCCACTATAATCCTGGTAAACTTTCTGAAGAGCTTTACTTCCGGTTACAAGCACTTTCTCTGCATTAATAATGATTACATAATCTCCGCAATCAATATTCGGCACATAGTAAGGCTTGGTCTTTCCGCGAAGTATAGAAGCTACTTTTGTCGAAAGTCTGCCCAGAGGCTGATCCGTTGCATCAATCAGAATCCAGTTTTGCTGAATCTGTTCGGGACTCGGAGTCAGTGTGTTCATCTTTTCTCCTTTTCTATATTTCACATATAGCTATACTTTATAGCGGTTCAAAATATTTTGCACCTTAGATTTATGTCAAGATAATTGGATAATTTACTGCTTTTGTTGGCTTTCCGCTTCTCTCTGTTTTCTTCGCAAATATATTTTAACCACTTTTCAATACCACTCCATTTTGCCAACCTTTTTCCCATTATCCCTCATTCCTTTAATATAATTCGCGGGAATCTCACGGGAATTACACGGGAATCACTCGGGAATCACTCGGGCATACCCCCGAGTTATCCACAAATTGTTCATAAAATATTCCTGCTTCTTTCCCGGGTATTGGATTGCTCTGCAGATAAGTGCATGAGGTTTGGCAAAGTCCTGTTCTTTAATCTTTTCGCCCCTGATAGTCTTTTGAAATTAAAATGGATATTCTTTGAAAACACAAATGGCTCTCAAAACGAGAGCCACTTGATTTATATTTGTTTTAGTTTAGTACATTCCGGGCATTCCACCGCCCATTCCGCCACCGCCCATCGGCATTGGTGGTTCATTGCTTGGTACATCAGTAACGATGCATTCGGTGGTAAGAAGAAGTCCTGCAATGGAAACTGCATTCTGAACGGCACTTCTCACAACCTTGGCAGGGTCGATTACGCCGGCTTTAAACAAATCTTCGAAAGTATTTGTAGCGGCATTGTAGCCCCAATGAATATCTTTCTTTGATTTAAGCTTCTCCACAATAACAGCACCCTCTTCTCCGGCATTGTGAGCAATCTGGAAAGCGGGTCTTTCAAGGGCTTTCATGAGAATGGAAGCAGCGATTCCCTCTTCGTAGGTTTCGCCTTTGAAGTTTTGAAGAGCTTTTGCGGCATGGATAAGAGTTACACCACCACCTGCAACAATACCTTCTTCAACCGCTGCACGAGTTGCATGAAGAGCATCATCTACACGGGCTTTCTTCTCTTTCATCTCTGTCTCTGTGGCAGCACCGATTCTGATAACAGCAACACCGCTGGAAAGCTTTGCCAGTCTTTCCTGAAGCTTCTCTTTATCATAATCAGAGGTTGTTTCTTCGATTTGAGCCTTAATCTGGGCAACTCTGGCTTTAATTTCGGCATCGGAACCGGAACCCTCTCTCATAGTTGTATTGTCTTTATCGATAAGAACTTTCTTTGCTCTACCGAGGTCTTCAATAGTTGCTGAATCAAGCTTGCGACCTACTTCTTCAGAAATAACTGTTCCACCTGTAAGGATGGCGATATCCTGAAGCATAGCCTTTCTTCTGTCTCCAAATCCCGGAGCTTTCACTGCACATACATTGAGTGTGCCGCGAAGTTTGTTCAAGACAAGAGTTGCAAGAGCTTCACCCTCGACATCTTCTGCGATGATGATGAGTGGTTTGCCCTGCTGAGCTACCTGCTGGAGAACATTCATGATATCCTTCATAACGCTTACTTTCTTGTCATAAATAAGGATATACGGGTCATCCATTTCTGCAATCATCTTATCAGGATCTGTCACAAAATAGGGGGAGATAAAACCACGGTCAAACTGCATACCTTCAACTTTCTCAAGGGTTGAGTCAATTGATTTTGCCTCTTCAACATTGATGATACCTTCATTATCGACAGACTTCATCGCTTCTGCGATCAGTTTACCAATGTCGGGGTCATTGTTTGCGGAAATCGTTGCAATCTGAGCTATCTCGTCCTGATTGTTGATCTCTTTACTGAAATCATGAATTTTTGCGATAATAGTTTTTGATGCCTTCTCCAGTCCTCTTTTGAGATACATGGGATTAACACCGGCGGTTACATGCTTTAAACCCTCTTCAATGATTGCCTGTGCAAGAATGGTTGCAGTAGTTGTTCCATCACCTGCATTATCATGGGTCTTTTCAGCAACTTCACGACAAAGTTGGGCACCCATATTCTCATACACATCTTCAAGCTCAATCTCTTTAGCAATGGTAACACCATCATTTGTAATAGTCGGGGAACCGAATTTCTTGTCCAATACAACATTGCGACCACGGGGTCCAAGAGTAACCTTCACTGCATCAGCGAGTTTATCAACACCCGCTTTAAGACTTGTTCGTGCATCATGACTAAACTGCATTTGTTTTGCCATCTTATGCCTCCTTTATTGATTTTATTCTTTTATAGTTTGTGGATGTATTAGCAAACATCCTATCCGAGTGCTAAATTGTCTCAACG
>JAFGVF010000331.1 GCA_016938155.1 Candidatus Cloacimonadota bacterium | reverse complement strand
TCTATTGAGCCGCATGCATTTGAAGGATGCACCAGTCTTGCCACAGTCACAATACCTTCAAGCGTAACTTCACTAAAGGAGCTAGCCTTTAGTGATTGTAGTAGCCTCACATCTGTCATCATTTCTGAAGGACTTACGTCTATTGATAAATATGCTTTCCAGAATTGCAGCAAGATTGCATCCATTACCCTGCCTGAAAGCCTCTCTTTTATTGGAGAATCAGCTTTTAGGGGGTGCAGCAATCTTGATCATTTGAATCTTCCTGCCACTATAAACCGAATATATGATCGCACTTTCTTTGGCTGTAGCAAATTGACTTCTGTAAATATTCCTGCTAATCTTACTCGAATTGGCGATGAATCCTTTTCTGGTTGTTCAAGTCTCACTTCTATAAAACTCCCTGACAGCCTCATATATCTTGGTAGTGGAGCTTTTCAGAATTGTTCGGCTCTTACCTCCATACAGATTCCTTTGGGTGCGCAAGGTATTGGTGACCGAACATTCGCGGGGTGTAGCAATCTTACTTCGTTCTCATTTTCAAAGTCTTTGACCGCTGTTGGTGTTGAGGCTTTCAAATCCTGTTCTTCGCTTACTTCCCTGACTATTCCAGTGAACATAAAAAAACTTTATCAATCAGCTTTTTCCGGTTGTTCCGGTTTGAAAGAGATTCACAGTCAAAGCCTGGTGCCTATTGAGGCTTCATCGGCCTTTGACGAACAGACTACAAGTTCTTGCACATTGTATGTGCCGACAGAGGCAAAAAAGAGATATGAATTAGCCAACGGTTGGAAAAATTTTGCAAACATCAAGGAAGAGGTCCTTATCTTTGTATTTGATAACCTGAGATACTCCTTGGATAAGAATGGAAATACCATGTCTGTTTGTGGTTGGGATAATACACTTCCTCACGATTTATCGATTAAGCAATATGTTATGTATGGAGAGAATAGATACTCTATTTCTTCCATTACTGATTCTGCTTTTTATAATTGCAAAGATATTACCTCACTAACAATTCTTGGGTTGAATACGTTCATTGGAAAATCTTCTTTCAGAAACTGTAGTAATCTTACTTCTGTACGTCATATCGGGAAACTAGATACAGTGAAAGTGGCAGCTTTTGCAGGATGCAGCAAACTATCAAAAGTGAGTTTATACAGTAGTTCGATCGGTGACTCAACTTTCTTAGATTGTACCAGTCTTACGGAAATGACGATTGATGATAAACTCACTTCAATTGGAGTCGCTGCTTTCTATGGCAGTTCCCTGAAAAAGATATTCAATCAACAAGAAATACCCTTAACATTGAGTGCTACAGCTTTTGACGGTGTCGATAAAGATGTCTGTCAGTTGTATGTTCCTTCCGGAACGAAAGCTGAGTATGCGGTAGCCGCTGGATGGAAAGAGTTTAAGAATATATTATATCCGTATGTGACGGAATTTTCGGAAGGTGTTTTTCGTTTCAAAAGAAAAGAAAATAGTACAGAAGTATCTGTTTCAAAAGGACCCTTTTGGTGGGAATATGATAATAAGAATATTGTGATTCCGTCCAGCGTGATGCATAATGATTCTATATTTACAGTTACCTCTATTAGTGATAATGCATTCGCAGAATGCTATACCCTTAATTCTATATCAATACCAACTACTGTTACTTCAATAGGCGAAAAGGCATTTTACAGTTGCTATTATCTGACTTCTATTGATATTCCTTCGAGTGTCAGATACATTGGGAAGGAATCTTTTTCGTTGTCAGGTCTTACATCAGTAACGATTCCCGAAAATATCACTCGTGTTGACAATTCTTGTTTCTATGGATGTTACAATCTGACTTCTGTTACCATCGCTTCAAATCAGATTTCAATCGAGGAGCATGCATTTAGTGAATGCAACGAACTGGAATCTTTAACCATCGCTTCAAATCAGATTTCAATCGGGAACTATGCATTTAGAAATTGTAAGAAGTTGGGAGATATAACTATACCTGAAGGAGTTGTATCAATAGGAAAAGGGGCTTTTGCTTATTGTGATTCGTTAGCGCAATTTATTGTAGCAAAAGACCATCCGTTCTTTGTTGTGGAAGGCGGAGTCCTGTTTAGCAAAAATATGGATACCCTTATCGCTTATCCATCCAATAAAAAAACAGCTGAATATGTTATACCTCCCAGTGTAACTAATATTAAGGCATGTGCTTTTGAATCTGCGAGAAATCTGACCTCTGTGACTATTCCTGAAGGAGTTTCCAGGATTAATGATGGTGCATTCCGTGGTACCGGTCTTACATCCATACTATTTCCGGAAAGTATTACCTCTATTGGAATAGCGGCTTTCGCTAACTCGGCTCTTACATCTTTGTATTTACCCAAGGGGATATCATCGATAGGAGATTATGCCTTTTACCAATGTGACAGTTTGAGTTCCATCATTTTCTCTGAAGGAATCAAGTCAATAGGTTCAGAAGCTTTTTTATTTTGCAGAAGTCTTACTTCTGTAAAACTTCCGGAAGGGCTTACCACGATGAATGAATATTGCTTCTGGTGTTGTAACTCTCTCTCTTCATTGTCGCTTCCTTCCAGTATCGACACTATTGGGCAATGTTCTTTTGTTAACTGTATTCTTTTGGATACCATTTATTCTTACAACCCGGTTCCACCGGTAGGTGTCAAAGTATTTGACTCAGTAAATAAGGATTCGTGCATTGTGTATGTCCCGGCAGGATCCAAAGCAGCCTATATGGGTGCAGATCAGTGGAAAGACTTTAAGAATATAGTGGAAATGGGGGTTACGGAACAACCGGAACTCAGCACCTTACCGTTGGCTCTCTTTGCTGAAGGAGATGGAATCCTGGTGAAAGGGGTGAAGGAAGGTGAAACGATCTCTGTTTATAGTTCGACAGGTGTTTTGCTGCAATCACTGACAGCTCATGGCGACGAACAGCATATCACTCTTTCGAAAGGAGCCATCTATGTCGTGAAAGCCGGGAATAAGATTGTGAAGCTGGCACTGTAATTACATACCGAATCATCAGTCTGTTTATACGATATCTATAAAACGTATAACCCAAGAAAGGAGAGATAAGATTATGAAAACACTATGCAAACCTGGATCTACTAAAAGAATGAAAAGAATATTTTTGCTTTTAGCAGTATTATCGTTGTTGATCGCCTGTGACGAAGAAGTTGATTATGACTTCTTTGTGAAAAACAATTGTGACAAATCTATTAATGTTACTATCGTTGATTATAAGAAGGTTGAAACAAATAAGACTGTAGCAGCTAAAGAACAATTGTTAGTTTATAGCTCTAAAGGATTAAACAAACTGACAAATGAAAAAGTAGAGTCTGTATTTTCTTCCATTGTTATTACTATAGACAACGATACAGCAACACTAAATTATGTAGATAGAAATCAATGGCAATTACAGGTGGAGTCTGACACTCAAGCTAATTGCTACCTGACGATTGACTCAACTGATTTTAAATGAAATAAGAAGTCTTGAAAAACCGGGGCATATTGTTTTTCAATATAGTCCAATTAAACCGTTACAGAAATGTACAACAAGAGTGATAAACGAAGACTATATTGGATTATTGAGCAGTACATGTTGGGGAAAATTGATGAACCTACTTTTTGCGATGAATTTTACTATTCATATGACTTAGAAGTAAGTAATGATACTCTTAGTGAAATTGAGAAACAAGTATTTTCAGATTTAAGCAATGTTTCAAGTCGGTTTTCTCAATATGAAGAAGACCATAAATTAGATGCAAAGGCTTTTTCAACAGTAAAGGAGTTAAGACAAAAAATAATAGAGACCAATGAAAAACTACAAGAGGGTGTGTCAAAATAACACACCCTCTTTATGATGGTTCGCCTTGCATGGGTATATTCTAATGGGTGTAAGTCCCTACTAATTTTATAATTTGAAGAAGGTGATTTTTTCTGATACAGTTGACAATGTTTTAAATATAGGTATCTCTCTGGAATCAATTGGGGTAAATAATTGGGCACTATCTCGCCGAGATGCATTACAAGCATTAAGTCATTTTGTAGAGTTACAAATTCCAATATTAGGAGGAGATGTTTGCGAATTCTTTAACGAAGTCATAAGATATAATTATGATAGTTGGTATTGCGAAAGAAAGATCAATGAAACTCTATTAGATTATGTTGAAAGAAGTGCTAGAGAAGTAAAAAACTATATTGAGCATTATCCAGATAAAGTAGTATATTTTTCTCTTGTTCCAGGAATGAATATAAATTCTTTAAACCAATTAGATAGGCAAATGAAAGCTATCAAATTTATTAATAACCCATTGTCTCACAATCCTGAAACTACATTTGTAGCTCATTTGTCAGACATAAACAGCAAAGACCAATTATTTAAAGAACTAAGCAATAAACTTCGTTTTCCCGAGTATTTTGGGGATAATTGGGATGCTTTATCAGATTGTCTTAGAGACTTTAATTGGATAGACCAGGAAGGCATTGTATTGGTTCATGATGATATGTCTAAACTTGATGAAACTACGTTGGATATGTACATAAGATCTTTAGCTGAAGCTGTTCGGGATTGGAAGGAAGGGGAAGACCATTATCTTGAAATTGTCTTCTCAGAAAAGGATGAAGGTGTTGTAAGGAAATATTTAGAGAAAGCCTAAAAGGTAAAAGCCTCGGAAGTTCCAAGGCTTTTTTTATTTAGCAGAGCCAAACAACCGTTTGGCTCTGCTATCCCATAAGGTAATCAAGCGAAACGCCCAAAACATCAGCTATCCTTTACCTCATTATAGTTTCTGCATTCAGCGGGTCTTAAAAAACAATCTTCCCGCCTACAAAGAAACTTCGGGGTAGTGTCGGACCATACGTAAAGTCGGAATCACGCTCTTTCCCTTTGTCCTCGTCCGATTGATAGGAATCAAAGATGTTTTTCACACCGGCGTTCAGTTGAAGTGAGATTTGCTCAAAGAGCGGGAACGTGTAGCTTAGTCTGGCATTCATATCAAAAAAGTCTGGAGTAGTCACATTTATATCTTTCGGAATGTATCCGGCTGCGTGAGGTACCAGCATGCTTCCTGTATAGGTGCCGGAGAGTGACAGGGCAACTCTTTTTACCGGAGTGACCATTGCAGTGAGATATCCGTAGAGATCTGGTGTTCGAAGCATCTTTCTTGTGCTGAGATCTTCGGTTGAACTCCAGTTTTCCATCTCATCATACCTGCTCCTCTGGATCGTTGCCCCGGCTTTTATTTGCACCAATGAAGTGAAGGAGATCTCACCATCCATTGTGATACCCATCACTTTGGCGCCACTTCCATTCGCACGTTCTTTTAAGATCGTTCCATCACTGTCTGTGCCGATATCGCTCAAGACAAAGACATCGTCCAGAGTTGTATAAAACCCTTCGATACACAGGTTTGAAGGATATGAACCGAATGTGTGGTAGAGGTCTATGGACGCGCTGAAGCTCTTCGAAGACTCGGGCTTGAGGTTTTGCACAGAATGAATCAGGGCAATTTCACCACCTACCGCTGTGACATGCAGATCTTCGTCATAGATCTGAGGGGCGCGAAACCCTGTTGAATAGCTGAGGCGACAGTTTATATCCTTATCCGGATTATATCTCAGGGTGACACGCGGACTGAAGATCGCATGGTCAATCAGGTTATGCTTATCCAATCGGCCACCAAACAATAATCCCCATACGTCATCTTTCCATTCATTCTGAATAAAAACACTCTCTGTATGCACTGTCTGATAGATATCGCGGTTATAACCCAAGATCTTATCATGTAGCTTGTCATACATATATTCTGTTCCTCCTGTAAACTGTGCGGGCATAAACAGAAGTTGGTCCCAGTTGTAGGAATATTGGGCTCCCGCCACATAGGTCAGATCATTTGTATTGCCATAGCCTCTCGTATCTTGTCCCGCACCGGAATAACTCTTGCGCAGGGTGCTTTGCGCAGATGAGTAGAGATTTACTTTCTGTTTATTATTGGGAGAAAATAGCTCTAAGTTCACACCTCCGCCGTTGATCGAATGTTCTGCTTCTTCTGCGACTTCGGCTTCGTGAGGTGGTAGATTTAGATGATCTCCCCCTCGTCTGTAATCAGTGGTATTGTGATATTGCACTGATAACTTTGAATAATTACCGGGGTTTATGAATGAATGAAAACCAATTGTTTTGTTATTCATTTCTGGCAGGTCAGTAAATCCGTCACCATCTCTGTCATACCCCTCACGATACCGGCTTTGTCCGAAAAGGAGCAACCCTGCTTTTTGATCTTCCGTTACCAGCGATAGGTTCATGCCGGTGTTATTGTCCATGGCATGGCTGCCTCCAATGGAAGTAATGTCGTGCGATACTTCAGCTGAGTTGCGTGTTGGTCTCTTTGTGATGACATTGACCGTTCCGGCGATGGCTGATGAGCCATACAGCGCAGAACCACCTCCTTTAACCACTTCCACTCTTTCGATCATATTTTGAGGGATCTGTTCCAGTCCATATATCCCCGCAAGTGAGCTGACAATAGGGCGTGAGTCAATTAATATCTGAGAATAAGAACCTTCTAAACCATTTATTCTTACTTGTTCGGAGCCACAGGTGTGACAATTATCTTCCACCCGCAGTCCTGACTGAAAACTCAGACCTTGTGCCAGGCACGATGAACTTGTCTCCTCAAACAGTTTGGCGTCCAGAATGTTTACTAAAGAGGGCGCCACTCGTTTGTTTGTTTCCTCTCTGTTGCTGCTCACCACGATCTCATCGAGCTGAATCAGATCGGGTTGCAGGGCGACATTTATTTCCACTCTGCTCTTGTTGGCCACCGTTCTGCTTTGTGTCTGCGTCCGATATCCCATCGAGCTGAATTCAATAGTCCAATTACCCGCAGGAACGTTTTTCAGATAAAAATGTCCGGAGCCATCGGATGTGGTTCCCAGAGTGGTTCCTTTAATGACTACGTTGACGTACGACAGATCACTCTTTGTTTCGGCGTCTGTAATATGTCCACAGATGATAATATCCGTGGGCTTTCCCGGTAATTCCGCACCTTTACATAGTAGCAGGGCACAGAAAAAACAGGAAATAAAAAACATGTATTTGCTCATGATTATTTCTTATTTTAAAATGTATAGCATAAAAAGTTACACGC
>JAFGVF010000330.1 GCA_016938155.1 Candidatus Cloacimonadota bacterium | reverse complement strand
GTAGGGGCACAATAATCTGTCCCCTTAGATATACTCCGGCAGGTCGCTATACATGAGCTATAATGTCTTGGTCGAGAACGACCGACAGTTAGATATTGAGAATTCTTATTATTTCATTTGACAACAGAAAGCTTATATCTCAAATCAAGTTTATGAATAAAAAAATGTTCTCTCCGACTATCTACTTAGAGTTATATGTACTTCTGCTGATAATGACACCGTTCATTATGCTGATGAACTATCTTCAGCAATTTGTTGGGGATGCCTCAAAACTTGCCTTTCATATTGGAAGTTTGCAGATGCCTTATTCGGTGACCATGGCAATCTTGCTGGTGCTGACATTTGTAATTATTTTCAGGAAGGCAATCACACCAAAAAGACTACTTTATTCGTTTATCACTCTCGTTTTATTGGCAATAGGGCAACATATCAGCGATTGGTATTTCAATCATAAGTTCTATGATTTACAGCACAATTGGCATTACATTGCCTACGGAATATACTCCTTTTTAGCTTATAGAGCTTTTAAGAGAAAGGGTTTCCCGGAGGCAAAGATAATCATTGTTACCTTTGTTACGGCTATTCTTGCCAGTAGCTTCGATGAGATTGCCCAGGTTTTTCTATCTTCCCGTATTTTCGATGTTTCAGACATCGCCAAAGATACTTACGGAGTATGCCTGGGGATGTTTTTTCTGCATTTTGTGATTAAAAATCGTGAAATTCTTAATGATGGCTTAGAGATTCGAAGAAACAGAATAAAAGATTATTTCTCCTCTCCCCTGTCGTTGCTCATCTTCTGTATGATATTTTCAGTTGTATTACTGCAATTCTCTTCACTATTCACGGACAGTTCTTATGTGCTTCTAAATATAATCGGCACAGTTGGGATAAGTGCTATAATTTTCAGTTTAATCCATCTCAGCAAAAAAAGAGTGTTTCGCTATTTAATCCCTGTAACTTTGTTACTAATCCTGATAGGTGGAAGTATCTCTTTTATCGTCAATAAAGGCAAGGGCATCACCTATGCCAAAGAAGGCTTGATAGTTTATAATGGAATCCCGATACCTTATTTCGATGTTTTCATCTTCGAGAATGGTTCTATGCGATTAGTTGATAAAATGCATTACTTTAACGCCCGAGATAAAAACAGAATATTACTGGAATCGAGTGACATCGTTGTTATCGGTGCCGGCTTCAGAAATCAGGGTGGAAAGGGATTTAACCTTCCAACAAATACCGGTTTTATTTACAATGCCGAAAAGAGAATTGGGACTCAAGTGATTATCAGAAACACTGCCGAAGCTGTTGAGATATATAACAGGTTGTTAAAGGAGGGCAAGAATGTCACATTCGTCATCCACACCACTTGTTAAGAAACACAAAACCACAGACAAACCAATTGAAAAAGCTGATGCTCTTATCGGTTCAGTAATTTACAGCTTCTGGTGCTGCCTAATCATCTTTGGAATTCTGACTTTCATTATGGGTAATTTCTGGTTGGGTAAGGTTGAAAAGACCGGTAGATATACCGAAGCCAAAAGTTTAAAAGACCAGGCAGACCAATTGTTTTATAGTCAGAAATACCCCGAAGCGGAGTATATGTATAAAAAGATATTGGAGATTAAACCGGATTACGCTGATGCCGCAGGTAACCTTGCTTTGACAGAGTATATGATGGGACGATATCCTGAGGCAATTGCCGGTTTTAAAAAAGTAATTACTCAATTTAACTCGGAAAATCACAAGAGTTATTCCGGTATTGCAAATGCCTATCAACGCATGAATCAACCGGATTCGGCTATGGTCTATTATCATAAGGCAATTCAAGATGCTCCTGCCCCGGGGAATTACTACTTTCAGGCAGCACATTTATCTGCAACAAGAGGGCAGTTTGACCAGGCAATCGACCTGTATGAAAAAGGACTTGAAATTATCCATAGCTTTGATAAAGAGTATCTGGCAATGGTGGAGAATCTCAGAAACATTCATATCGTTTCAAACAGCTTTACTGCACATGCGGAAGATGTTGATAAAAAGATATACCGGGAGATGCAAGAATCGATTCCCACTCCGGAAAAATTGAGGGAACGATACTCAGAAGTTGAGTTCCTTAAATCTCTTACAAAACAGGTAAATTTAGCGGAAGCATACAATAATCTTGGCTTATGCTATGCCCAAACCGGTAGCCTTGAAAAAGCACTTTCCAACTTTGAGAAAGCAATTGAGATTAATCCCTCATTCAAAGGGGCACAGCAAAATATTGTAAGAGTAAGGCAACAATTGCACGGTCAGTAGAACATATATCATTCATAAATATTTAACTCTCAATTTTTTAACTTTGACAGAATACCCGAACCGGAAAACATGGTGCAAAATGTTTTTTTTGAAGGAATACAATGATTACTTTTAGCGAAATGACTTTACCGGAACAACTGCTCAGAGCAGTAAACGATTTGAATTTTGTGAATCCAACCCCGATACAAATGGCTACGATACCATGGTTATTGGAAAATAAAACAGATTTGATCGCCCTCTCCCAGACCGGAACCGGCAAGACTGCCGCTTTCGGATTACCCATTATTGCTCAGACTGATACTAATTTCAACTCAGTACAAACTTTAATCCTTTGCCCCACCCGAGAGCTTTGTCAACAGATTACCAAAGACTTTGAAAACTACGGGAAGTATGTTAAGAACCTTAAAGTATGTGCTGTTTACGGTGGAGCATCCATCATCAGACAGAAAGAAAAACTCCAGCGTGGAGTTCATATCGTAGTCGGAACTCCGGGAAGAGTGTATGATATGATTCGCCAGAAGGTTTTGAAACTGGAAAATGTTTCCCGCTTAATTCTTGATGAAGCAGATGAGATGCTGAATATGGGATTTAAAGAAGAGCTTTTCAATATCATGAGCTTTACTCCCAAAAGCAAGCAATCAGTGCTATTCTCAGCCACCATGCCTCGGGAAGTAATCGGATTAGCAAACGAGTTCATGAATAATCCACATCGCATTACTTCCGGCAGTGAATCCAAAGGAGCTGAGAATATCCAACACTTCTACTATAAAGTACAAGCTAAAGATAAATATAATGCCTTAAAGCGAATAGCAGACATAAGCCCGAATATCTACGGTATCATCTTTTGCAGAACCCGTACTGAAACACAGGAAATTGCTGAAAAGCTTCAGCACGATGGCTACAATGCCGATGCCCTCCACGGTGACTTGTCTCAAAGCCAAAGAGAATATGTCATGAATCGTTTCCATAACAGGCATATTCAACTCCTTGTTGCAACAGATGTAGCAGCCCGTGGAATAGATGTTGATGATTTAACCCATATCATTAATTTTCATCCACCCCTTGATCCTGATATCTACATCCACCGTTCGGGTAGAACAGGTAGAGCAGGAAAAAGTGGAGTATCTCTTACGATTATCCATAGTAAAGAAATGGGGACACTTAAGCAGATTGAAAGACGACTCGGCAGAGAAATTACTTGGGCACATGTTCCTACCGGAAGAGATATTTGCGAAAAGCAGATGCTTAATATGATTGAGAAGGTTGAGAATGTTGAAGTTGACGACAAACAGATAGATTCTTTCATTCAGGCTGTTAATGAAAAGCTTAGTGTTTTCAGTAGAGAAGAACTTATCAAGCGATTTGTATCTGTTGAATTCAACCGATTCCTTAACTATTACAAGGATATTGCAGATTTGGACTTTGAAGTTGCTCCCCGTAATCGCAGAAACAAAAAGGATGTAGCTTTCAGTCTTGTTCAATTGAGTATCGGTTACACCGACGGTCTGAATAAGCGCGAACTTTTAAACATGATGAATCGTCTTAAAGTCTCCAATTCTCTTGAAATTGGGCAGATTGACATCTATCAAAACTCAACGATAGTTGAACTTGAAGCGATATATGAGAAACAGCTTCTGAAGATACTGAACAAACGAAATTTCAATGGTAAGAAGAT
>JAFGVF010000329.1 GCA_016938155.1 Candidatus Cloacimonadota bacterium | reverse complement strand
TTCTATGTATAAAAAGAAAGATAAAAAGCTCATCACTCACTCTAAAGTAAATATAAAAAATGAGGTGTTAGGGGATATTTATGATTATGAGCATCTAACTCACCAATCCCAAACAAGAGGGATAAAAAAACATCAGGACAAAAATGTGAGTCGCAAATCAGGGCTGAATCTCAAGAGAGGAGTAATAATTGAGATACAGAGTAATCACCTTTGTCTCGTGGAATTGGAAGACGGCATTGTATATCCCTGCATAGTGGGTGGAAGATTAAAACAATACAACTTCACCACTCATGCACTTGTAGTTGTCGGAGATATTGTTCAAGTAGATATATCCCAGGAAAACAGCTATCGAATTGAAGAGATAGAGCCTCGTAAAAGCACCTTTTCCCGCTATCTGGAGGGTTCTTTTCAAACTGAGATTCCTATCGCAACCAATGTTGATTTGGTTGTTATAACAACCTCGTGGGCTTATCCACTAATCAAATATGGTTTGATAGACCGTTATCTTTGCCTGGCAGCGAAATACGAAATAACACCATTAATTTGCCTCAATAAAATAGATATGGCACTTGATAGGGCATTTGTAGAAGAAGATTTTACTTATTACAGAGAAAGCGGTATTGATATTGTGTTCACTTCCTGCGAAACCGGAGAGGGTATTGAAGAGCTTCGTGGGAAACTTAAGGGCAAAGTCTCGGTGTTTTCAGGGCAGTCAGGAGTCGGAAAAAGTTCTTTAATAAACCTGCTTTACCCCGGAGTTAATCTAAAAACAGCGGAAGTAAGCGAATCGAACGAGAAAGGCAGACATACAACAACCAGTAGTAGATTGATAAAATGGGGTTTTGGAGGTTATCTGGTTGATACCCCGGGCATCAAGACCGTAACCCTACATAGTTCTGATAAGCAGGATATACCAAAGATATTCCCCGGTTTTAGTCGCTTTAGTGACGGATGTAACTTCAGGGATTGTACTCATACTCATGAAGAGATTTGCGGAATCAAACAAGCAGTTGAAGACTGTCTGATACCCCTTGAGCGTTATGAATCATTCATCCGCCTTATGGAGTCACTCTAATGAAAAATATTATTGTATATATCAACCCCTATCATGGCAATACTCCTGAAGTCGCGTCAGTGCTTGAAGCTCTTCATAAAAAGCACGGAATCGCTTTTTGGGGACTTCCGAAACATGAAAATCTCTTTCCTGCAACAATAAATACCATAACCGAAGAAGAACTGATACAGATTGAGTGTGATTGTATTCTTGTCTTCGGAGGAGATGGTTCTATTCTCCAAACAAAAGATGCAGCCTTAAAATATAATAGCCCCATTCTCGGAGTAAATATCGGGAAACTGGGATTTCTCTCCGAGACGGACCTAACTGATTTGGAGAAATCTCTGGACGATCTGGTCAACAAGAAGTTCTTAATCCAATCAAGAATGCTTATAAAAGCTGAAGTATGGAGAAGTAGTAAAAAAATATTCTCAATACTTGCCCTTAATGATGCTGTTATCTATAAATCAGTATCTCCAAAGCTTATTGAAGTGAAGATACTTGACCATAAACGTCATGTTTTAACAGCAAGATGCGATGGCTTTGTAGCAGCAACTCCAACCGGCTCTACGGCATATTCATTAGCTGCAGGTGGACCCATTCTTACTCCGGTTATGGATGCAATCGTACTTACACCTCTCAATCCACATATTCTTGCCATTAGACCTATGGTATTTCCTGCAAAGAATAAAATCACTTTCAGGATGATTGACCAAGAGCACAGCTCAATGTTGCAGGTTGATGGAGTTAATGCCATAGAGCTCAAAGAGGGAGATGAGGTGAGGATAACTTCAGCGAAAAGAAAAGTGAACTTCATAAAGTTATCAAATAGGACTTTCTATCAAATCCTTCGTAACAAAATGCATATGGGTAGGATATGATAAAAAAACTTATTCTGGAGAATTTTATCTTAATTGAGAAGCTGGAATTAGAGTTTCAGAAGGGATTAAATGTCATTACCGGAGAAACCGGAGCAGGTAAATCAATACTGATTGGTGCCATTGACTTAGTTCTGGGTAGCTCCGTTAGAAGTGATATAGCCTATCAAAAGGAGTTGCCGGTTTATATTCAGGCTGATTTCTCACTTGAAAAAATGAATCCTCAGTTAATGAATCTAATTGAGGATCTGGAACTTGACGTCAGCGATAACGAATTGTTTTTTGTAAAACGAATTACTGCCCAGGGCAAGGCTACTAGCTATATAAACGGTTTGAGGGTAACAAACTCCGTTATTTCAAAATTCAGAGATATATTGGTAGATTTTCATAACCAAAATGACCAGCAACAACTATTGAAACCTGAATATCAATTAGACATTCTTGACTCCTATGGTGGCTTAATCTCCATGAGAACAGAATATAACAACATCCTTGAAACTATTCGGGCAATTGAAAAAGAGATTACCTTACTTACTGCAGAAGATAAAGCAAATCGTGAAAAAGCGGAACTGTATCAATACCAGATCAATGAAATTGAAACTATGCAATTACAAGATGGGGAAGACGAAGCTCTGGAAAAAGAGCTTGAGTTACTGAACCATGCAGAAGAGATCCTGGAGTATAGCTCGCAACTTGTGAATGAAGTTTATGACAGTGAATCCTCAATTTATGACAAATTGAGAAAATACACTCGAGGTTTTGGTCGGTTTGCCGAAGATAACCCATCAATAATGGATGTGCATAAACTACTGGAAGAATGTGTTATATTATTGGATGACCTTACCTCCTCAGTCAGGATGATACCTCAGGAAATTGCAAGAAATCCCAAAAGGCAGACGGTGGTTGAGACCCGTCTAAACACAATAAATGATTTGAAGAGCAAATATAAAGTAAATACTATCAGAAATATTCTTGATTATTATCAGCAGATTAGCCAAGAAGTATCTTTCAGAGAAGAAAACAATGCACGGATTTCTGCTTTAAAAAATAATAAAGATAGACTTGAGAAAGAGTTGAAAACTGTGGGTGAGAAACTGTCTGTAAGCAGGCAAAAAGCATCGAATAGCTTGTCTTCTGAACTTGAGGGGCAAATTCGAAAACTTGCAATGCCTGCATCAGTATTTCAAATAATAATTGACAAAAAAGCAAATATTCAGTCAACTAATCAATTAGAAGAAAATGACTATTCTCGTAATGGTTTTGATAGTGTAAGATATTTGTTTTCTTCAAATAAAGGTATTGATCCGAAGCTTTTAAAAGAAGCGGTATCCGGTGGTGAATTGTCCAGGGTAATGTTAGCTGTGAAGCGGGTGTTATCCGGTTATCTTCAAAACAGGTTGATAATATTTGATGAAATAGATGCGGGGATTGGTGGTAAGACTGCGGATATACTCTCCGATATTATTCATGAAATGAGCTTAAAGCATCAAATCATGTGTATAACACATCTTTCTCAAATTGCGTCAGCCGGTGAGAATCATATTCTTATTCATAAGGATTCCAGCGGTGCAAAGACAAGAACAGAAATTTATTCTCTCAACGGAGAGGCAAGAATAAATGAGATTGCCAGGATGTTATCCGGGTCAGATAGTAATATCGCCTTGAGACATGCTGAAGAGTTATTAAAACGAAAGGAATGGAGTCAAGATGGCAATAAGCAGAAGACTTAGCAGAAGTTTAGCAATATTAATAGTTGGGATTTCTATTATCCTCGCATTTTACAGAAATCCGGAAAAACCACTTAATAGGGTCAATTTAGAAAATGCTCAAGATGTATTTGATGAACATGTCTCACAGTATCATAAATCCTATAAGTTTGCCGTACTGATTGACAGTACGAACATTACTTTACCTAACTTAGAGGAAGAGTATTCCATCCTCTTTAAAGAGGAAAAAGGTACATACAAGAATTATGTGATTGAATCCTCAATGGTAAAAACCAATACTTTAATCAAAACATTACAGGAATTTGGCAATGTGGATAATTATGTTGAAGCCGTAATTAATCCTATCCCGCAGAAAAGAGCTCAAACCCTGGAAAGATTGAGAGAAAAATTTAAAGAGCATGAGGATTACCGGAAAAGTTATAAGAACCTTCTTTCCTCTTCTAAATACGGATTAGACAGGTATCGCCAACTTATCAAAGAGGAAGATGCTAAAATAGACAGTCTTCAGAAACGGATTGACGACCTTGATGAAGGCAGTTATGACATTGTCATGGTTACCTATACAACTAAACCCGCAAAAAGTGTTGATGCTAAAGTTAGAATCACCCGAATTGTTACTAATACTATTTTTAATATTGCCTTTCTTTCAATTGTAACTCTTATTATATTCTATGGTGGAAAACTTATCCAGTATTTCTTGGATTGGTTTGGTGTCGGAAGTAAGTCAAAAGGTTATAATTATAAAGGTTATTACAACGGCTATTATAGTCGTTATGGAAGAGACAGTCACAAAAAAGGTAAGCGGAAAGTAAAGCGTATTTACAAGGATAAAATGACAACTGACCCCAATGAAAATGAGGCAGACGAAGACTCTGAAAATTAACTAAGGAGGATTCAGATGGAACTGGCTCCCTGGACTATCTGGATGATTCTGGGAATCATCTGTGTAATAGTGGAGATTTTGGACCCTGCATTTTTCTTTCTCAGTCTGGGAATAGGCTGTATAATGACAGGTTTGTCATCATTGTTTCCATTCATTGGAAATACTATTGCCATCCAGATTGGCTTATTTGTTATCTTTAGTTTTATTTCATTCCTGTTGATGAAGAAGTTAGGAAAAAAGGTTTTGCAATCAGCCGGTAATGAAACAAATGTCTTTGCATTAAAAAACAAAACCGCTTTCGTAGTGAAGGATATCCCCGCCGAAGGAAAAGGTTATGTTAAGGTCGGAGGAGAAGAATGGTCTGCTGTATCAGAGGATAAAACCGAGATACTGCAAAACTCAAAAGTACTTGTTGTTGATATTGACGGGAACAAGTTGATCGTACGCAAAATATTGGAGGATTAATGGGTATCGTACTAATAATACTGGCAGTACTGACTATTATAGTTATCTCAAAAGGTTTAATCATAGTCAGACAAGCAGAGGTTGTCGTAATTGAAAGATTGGGAAGATATCATCATACTCTTGCCAGTGGTTTGCACTTAATTGTACCAATTTTTGATAAACCTCGTAATATCACATGGAGATCTATCAGTACTGACGCAAGAGGAAACAGCATCATTAATCAAAAAACTGTTGCCCGTATTGACTTAAGAGAAACTGTTTATGATTTCCCAAGACAAAATGTGATTACAAAAGACAATGTAACAATAAACATCAATGCACTCCTCTATTTCCAGGTAACTGACCCATATAAAGCGGTGTATGAGATTAGAAACCTTCCACACGCAATCGAAAAGCTGACTCAGACAACACTAAGAAATGTCGTCGGTGAACTTGAATTGGATGCAACCCTTTCATCTCGTGATACAATTAATACTAAGTTACGAGAGATTCTGGATGAGGCAACAGATAAATGGGGTGTCAAAATAAATCGTGTTGAGCTTCAGGACATAGAACCACCGGATGAGATAAAACAGGCAATGGAAAAACAGATGCGTGCTGAACGAGACAAACGAGCCAAGATTCTCGAAGCCGAAGGTGAGAGAGAGTATAAAACACGCACTGCGGAAGGTTCTAAACAAGCTGCAATTAGGGAAGCCGAAGGTAGAGCGGAAGCTAAAATCCTCGTTGCAGAAGCTGAGAAGAGAGGGATACAGCTTATTGAAGAGGCGTTAACTAATTCAAAGGTTGACGCTGCCCAGTATCAGCTTATGCAAAAATACATCGCAGCTTTTAATGAAATTGTGAAGAATGGTGACAAAACAGTTGTTATTCCTTACGAATCAGCAGCTCTTATGGGTTCAATGAAGACACTTCGAGATTTATTCAATTAAGTGATAATGCTATAAAAGAAAGCCTTCGGTAACTCGAAGGCTTTTTTCCTTTAAAAAAACTACATCTTCCACTTAAGGTATTGGTTTTTCCCAACCTTGATACTATAGGTTCTCAGGAATAGAACCGTTTCAGGGACAGGATAGTAGGGATTGAGAACATAGTGGTCATGTTTGGTTAGGATTTCCTCTACTTCTTGATTAACAAGTTCCGGTGCAATAAGGATAATAGTCCCTTGTTCAAGCGATGTTAGTTGTTCTTCTGCCTTCTCCGAAATGATAATATGTTTAAATCTATCACCTTTAATGGCTATTAAAGAGTCAGCGACCGATTGATAATACAAGCTATCTGCACCTGATGTATAGAGGTTAATTCTATATTCCTCCGAAATAGGATCGATAATGCGTGCCTGTAAGGAGTTAGTATAATCGACCAGATGATGAATTCCGGAATAGAGGAAATAGAGGGCAACTGCAATTGAGGCGTATCGGGCAATGCTTTTCATGAGTTTTACCTGAGAGAGAAAGCCTGAAAAAGCCAGCGGAATCAAGAACAGTGATGTCCCCAAAAAGAAGCCCATGAATAGAAGTACTCCACTGATGGGACCTGCCAAGTCCACT
>JAFGVF010000328.1 GCA_016938155.1 Candidatus Cloacimonadota bacterium | reverse complement strand
CTATCTTTCCAAAAATCTCCTGTATCTCTTTCGAATCTCTTACTTTATCGAAATCAGTATCAACAAGAATGTGGGCGTAGTCTTTGAATCCCCTTTGTAATGCTAATTTGAGGTATTTACCGGACTTCTTACTGTCCCCTGTCAAACCGTAACAGCAGGCAAGATTGTATAGGGAACCTGAATTATTCACATCATATTTCAATCCCTCTTCATAGGCTTTAGCAGCCTCGCAATAGCTGCCTTCCTGATACAATTGATTTGCTGCCATGTACAATGAATCCGGGTTAATTGTCATGTAATCCACTTCAGGAGTTGCAATTACTTCTACATTTTCAATTTTGTTTCTAACGCATGAAACTAAAACTAATGAAACTAAAATCAATAACAATCCAAGCTTTTTCATATATACCTCCATCGTGATTTATGAGTCATATTTATTCTTGTCAATAATAATCTAAACGGAACTTTCCATCCCCCCTTTTTTTATTGAAGCGTCGTAATGAAGGGATAGATTGTTGTTTAAAAAGTACAACCCTTTCAGGATTGAGGGAATATAATTGTTTCCTGCCATACACTCAGCCTAATGCTTTTATTTTGTAATCCCTTCCGGACTATTGAAATGCTATTATCTTATGTCGTAATTTATACCATGTATTACTGTCCTGAAGGGACTATCATAATTAGTATAATTAGCATTAACTTATTGCTAATTACCTGTGCTTTACCCCCATACACGAAATGTGAATGATTGCTAAATAAGTTGTGCACAAAATGTGGATAAATCGTGGGCTTCCACGAGTGGATCACGAGTGGGTCTCGAATGGAACACGATTGGAACACCTTTCTTGTGTGGGAGTAAAGCACGAGTACAATGAAACCATTACGGAAAAAATAACGAAAAAATAAAGCGAAAACACAGCTTGTAATGCAGGGTTGAGCTTCTTTGAGTTTTCTTTGATGGGCACGAATTGTTGTGTCTCATTTATCATCCCCACCTCACATTGTATGGCTGTTCAGTTCTGAAAGTTACCTTAGCAATACCCCGAACTCACTTCGTTCGCAAGAGTGCTTGCTTAAATATAGAAAAAAGCCCGATTTCTCGGGCTTCATGGTTATTATCAAGGGGGATTTATTCGTTCATATCATACATGAAGGGTGTCAAATAGAGCACCTTTTCATTCTTATATTGGTCAAGCATCTGAACCGCATCAGTGATGGCTTTAGCTCCCTTTGGCAGGTATGTACCGGCGAATGGGATTTCCGGCATATCTATTTCCACAGTAATACCCTCTTTTGCAGATGGATACTGAACCAAATCGATTTCGTTCTTGATATTTGCAAGTTTAGCAGCTTCCGCTATTGTATCTTCCAGTGAACCGAGCTGGTCAATCAGCCCATTTTTAAGAGCTTGATTCCCTGTCCAGATTCTGCCTTGGGCAATGTTCTTAACATCTTCAGTGCTCATGTTCCTGCCTTCAGCAACAACATCGATAAAGATGTCATAAGTGTTTTCAATCATACCTTTCAGCATCTCTTTTTCATCTTCAGTCATCTTCCTGTTTGTAGCACCTAAGTCGGCATGTTCGCCGTATTTTATCATGCTCCAATTCACTTTGATTTTCTCATATAGACCTTCAAAGTTAGGAAGTAACCCGATTACACCTATAGAGCCGGTAATAGTAGCCGGTTCTGCAAATATTTTATCAGCATAAGCAGAGATATAGTAACCACCTGAGGCAGCGACTCCGCACATGGAGACAACAACCGGTTTGGCATCTTTACCCTCTTTACAAAGTTTGACTTCATGGGCAATGATATCAGAAGCCTGAGCTGAACCACCGCCACTGTCAACTCTCAGAACAATAGCTTTAACTGTTGGGTCTTTACGGGCTTTCTGGATAGCTTTGGCATAGCTTTCTGCACCGATACTGCTTCCCGGTTTGCCCTTACCCATAATAATATTACCGGTTGCATTGATAACCATTATCTTAGATTCGGAATCTTCAACCCAGTCAGTTTCTATTCTTTCGTTCGTTTCAGAGGTAATTGAAGTATATTTGAATTGCTCTTTTAGAGCTTTAGGAAGCTCAGATTCATAGAGTATCTCATCAACAAGTCCCTTTTTCAAGCAGTCTTCCGCATTGAAATATGGTCCATTATCCACAGCTTCGATAGTACATTCTATCACATCACCTCTGGCACCTTCGATACCCTTGATAAATTCATTATAGATATCACCGAAAACGGTTGAATAGGACTCTCTTTCCTTTTCCGTCATCTGTTTTTCGGTTAAATTATTACCGGCAGTCTTGTAGGGATGACTTCTCAGGTTTGTAAACTCAATCCCGAGAGTATCAAGTAACTCCTTGAAATATGGCATCTGGATTGCCATACCCTTCAGGTCTATCCCACCCATCTTATTGAGATATATTTTGTCGGACACAAGGGCTGCAAAGAAATAGCCTGAGTTGGAAATATTATCAAAATAAGAGATAACCTGCTTCCCTGATTCCTGTTTGAATTGATTAATGTATTGAGCAATCTCCTGTTTGCGAGCCATGGAAGCGGGGAAATTAGGATTCATGAACAAAACGGCACCAATTGTCTCATCCTGAGCAATCATATCCAGTTTATTCTTGAACTGTGTCAAAGTCATATTCTTCTTATCAATAAGAATGATAGGACCGATATTCATCGATTCTCTGGCATCCACAATCGGTTTATCCAAAGTCATTTTATAAGCTTTACTACCGTTCTTTTCAAGAAGTGATGGGATGTATTTCTCATTAATGGATATGTAATCATAGCCATAGTTAGTGTCATCGTTCAGTTCGGTTCTTGAGCCGGCTGTGAAAGTCCCGATACTCATTGAGAAGTTAATACCTGTTACTTCATCTTCGATATTATAGGAACCACTGAGCTTAAGTCCTTCCAACAGCTTCAGATTTGCACCGACAATCGGAGATGAGATTCCCCTGTCTTCGTCCGCAAGCGGGTCATTACGATTCAGGTCATAGTACCCGAAGTCGGCAAAGAACTCCACTTTATCATAAAGTGGGCTTTTCAGGAAAGGTCTGATCCCGATACCGAAACGATAATCAGGGTCTAAGTATTCTTCATTAACAGCATCATACAGGAAGTCTGCCGTAGCTCCGAGAGAAAAGAACGGATGAGGACGCATAATTGTTCCGACCTTATAATTGCCGTCTTCAAACTTATCGTTCATCCAGTTCCAACTCCCACCCAGATAGATATTTCTCAGTAACTTACTTGAACCGAGATTTGAACCCAAATAAAGAGCATGATTGTAATCATCAATTTCATTCACAATCATGGAATAGCCGATACCTTCAAAATTCCAGATTAAGGAATAGTTCTCTTTCCAGGTTGACTCATTTCTATGCCATAACGCACTGAATGTCATGCCATCGGACAGTCCGTTTGCGGCGGGATTCTCAAGCATTCCCATTTGGTCGTCAGGAATAGCCACCGAACCGTTTGCCGGCATGTTTACCTGAGCCATTAAGCTCGTAATCAGCAATAGAATTGCTAATATTGGTATAACTCTTTTCATACTTTGCCTCCTAAGCATCTAATGTTTTGTATTTATATATAATGGTCGATAAAGCGAATAATCCGCAACTGATCAGCACAATCCATATTTGTTCAGTATGGAAGAAATTTGTCAATGGAATATGAGTCAAATTCTGAATATCTTTAGTATTCTCTATTGATGTCATTACCATTGAGGTTGGTCTAAGCAACTTCGCTATTGAACCGGTAAGGTAGCTGAAAAGGGGTAGGAACTTGATTCCAAAGGCTTTGAGAAGCAGTTCCACGAAGCCTGTGATTAAAAGGATAAAGGCACCTTTCAGCAAAGCCATTTTCGTAAAGACAGCTGACAGGAGGAATCCAATTGAACCGAAAAGAAACGCAGCAAAGATAGTGCTGATAAAGCCTGCCAACATGCCTTGAAAAAGCATTGTCCAGACCAGTCCGTTATCTGCAAAAACAGTTGAGAACATGCAGGACGCAAAGATGTAGTTAACAATTGCAACCCCGATTGCGGCAAGAAATGCACCGACTATACTGTTAAGATACTTCGCAACAGAACGACTCCAGATAGATATCGGTAATGAACGATAGAAAAGTTCGTACCCCATTCTGATTTCATAATTGAGGACACTGCCTGCTCTTATCATGCCTACTAAAACTCCATAGATAGTTACTGAGATGGATGTCATAATATAACCGATTATCATCAAAACAACACCGCTCAACTCGCTGTCTATCCCGACATTTATTTCGCTGAATAACTGGTTTAAACCTTCATCTAATGTCCCATTGGCAGGTATCAGCTTAGAAGCTACCAACAGAAGAATGATTAGACTTAAAGCAATGTTTATACCCTGGATTATAAAGGGTATCATAAAGGCTGTTTTATTCACCTTGAACTCGTGCTTCAGAAACAGTAAGAATTTATTCATTTGAACCTCCGACCATTGCCATGAACAAGTCTGCAATTCTTGGGTTTGTATAAGTGTAAAGCAGGTCACCTAAGTCAATTTCGCCCTTAACGATTGCCGTGATGTTACCTAATCCTTCGAATACCGAGAGCGGATTTAAAGCCAAGATTGCCTCTTTGGAGTTCTGAGGAACCGTTATCTGACGATAAGTACTGTTGATTTCTTCGATAGAATCATAGAGGATTATCTTACCTTTGTCGATAAAGATTATGTCCTGCAGGATGTTTTCAACTTCTTCCACTTGATGAGTCGATATGATTATGGTTCTTTTCCCATCGTAGAATTCGCCTAATATAGAGTTAAAGAACTCCTTACGAAACTGGATGTCCAGTCCGAGTGTGGGCTCATCCAATAAAAGTATGTCCACATCCAAACAGAGAGTCAGAAGTAAATAAAGCTTGGTCTTCATTCCCTTGGAAAGAGTTGATACCTTGTTTTTCAAGGGCAGATTACTTCTGGCAAAGAGCGTATCAAACCGTTCTTCATTCCAAGAAGGATTGATTCCTCTTACCAACTCTATGGCATCTTTCACTCGTAATCTTACATCCATCGCCGAAACATCAGGGATAAAAGCTATCTTCTTAAAAATACTGTTCTTGGAGTAAGTTATCTCTTCCCCATCCAACAAGATGCTACCTTCATGTCTCAGTAATCCCAACATACATCGCATCAAGGTCGATTTACCGGCTCCATTTCTTCCGAAAAGCCCGATTATTCTGCCCTGTGGTATCTCAAAACTAACATTATCAAGTGCACAAAGCTTTTTGTAATGCTTTGTTACACCCTTTACTTCTAATGTACTCACGAGGTTACCTCCTCTACAATCTTTTTCAATAAACTACATATCTCGCTGATATCAATTCCAAGGAATTTCACTTTCTTTGCGAAATCATTAACTTCTTTTTCATAGAACTCGCTCTTACGCTGTCTCAATAGCATCTCTTTGGCATTCTCAGAGACAAAAAAACCAAGTCCTCTTTTCTTATACACTATTCCCTCATTCATCAATTCCGAAAATGCACTCGAAACTGTCTGAGGATTCAATCTGTAATCTAAAGCTAAAGCCCGAATCGAGGGTAGGGTATCATCGGCCTTATAATACCCGGAAAGTATTCCTTCCTCAACCATCCTCTTTAACTGAAGATATATCGGCATTTCATTGGTAAATTCCATTTTATTGCCTCCTAATCTGGTGTTATGGTTAGCCAACACACCGTAACTGTCAAGCACTATTTTATTTCTTTTATTTTGGAGGAGGTAATAAATGGCATAGATGCCCATTTTCAGTGATGTTATTGATTGGAAACTTTTTTTATAGTGTGAGATAAAATAGGAGCATACACTCATCCGGCAGTTCATGATATGCATTAGAAATTATTGTACGAAGAACTGCACCTTGTTTCAGATAGAAATTAACAGCACCTACATTATTATTCTGCGTCTCAATCTTTAATTCGGTGCAGTTATGCAATTTAGCCCACTTTTTTGCTTCTTCGAAAAGTGCCTTACCTACCCCCTGCATTCTGTACTCAGGTGAAACTCTGATATCCCATAACACTGCTAAATCTCTACGCCCTTCGAGCATATCCACATTCCTGGTATCAAAAGCAATCAAAGCAGAGCCAATCTTTTTCTTACCCTCAATCGCAATTAGAAGTCCCCATTTACTTACATCAAAGTGTTTACTCCATTCTCCGGGATGATTACCGGGAATTGCGTCATAATCTTTTGTATATGGATACTCCGTAACAACTTCTTTGGGAATGTAACCATTTTCGGAAGAACTGAACTCTATTACTGAATGTACTTCAAAGGCAATTGAAACCTCTGCTATTAATCCTATCTCCGATATTGGTCGTTCAATGATATTCATAGATAAAGAGAAGAAAGCTGTTTGTATTTGTAAAGCAATTTGTTTTGACGGACTGGGATGTCCAGATGGAGACTATTCATTCTTCACATAGTCTTTATCCCCAGTTTTTCTACTACAAAGTCAATAGTATTGCAAAGTTTTATTGAGTTTTTCCCCCAGCCACTAACTTCAGTTGGTGATAAAAAGTAACTCATCATTCTTCCCAGAGCTGTCACACAGTTCTAAAGGGCTGGCATAAAAGATACTTAAGCCTATTTCTGATATATCAATTAGATATCCTCCTTTTCCCCCTTTACTCCCAAAGGCAATTCGGGTAGAATAAAACCACAAAATTAGCACACTTCCTGTACACTTCCTGTACAGTTGTACGGGAAGTGTACAGGAAGTGTGCAGGAACTGTGCCGGAATTCTGCTTGAATTGTCTGAGTGCTCACAGAGAGAAATATGTCAGTAGATACCTGAATCCTGAAAACCGAAATACATCAAATAAGCCTATTGTATGTTATTTAATAATTTCTTTAAAAATGAATTAGCTATATTTAGAAATTAGTATATTTTTTAATAGACACGATTTGTCATATACAAGCATTGGATATGACTTCAGGAGGAGTAATGAAAAAAGCATTAATTGTTTTGATATTTTCCCTAACAACCCTCATATTACTGAGTGATGTAAATTTAGCATTAAACAGAACAGCAACAGCCAGTAATACGCAGAGTGGATATGGCACGGCATTAGGAGTTGACGGAAACAGTTCGACATATTGGTCATCAGGAAGCGGTTTTAACGATGGCACTTCTCTTTGGTACCGAGTAGATTTGGGAGCTACCGCATTAGTCAATAATATTATTATCGACTTTACAGATAGTTCTCACTCCTTCAGCAATGCTGTAATCCAGTCGAGTCCTGCCGGACTGGTTTGGACAACAATTGCGACAATATCAGATGTTGATGATATTAATGTGTCGGTAAATTCTACAGCTCGGTATTTTCAAATAATCGGCAATGATTACCCATTCAACTATGGTATTCAGATAAAAGAGTTCCAAATTTGGGGAGCTAAGAAACCCACTATCACCACAAACAGCATCACTTCAATCTTGGAAAACAGTGCTGTTTCAGGTGGAAATATCACCAGCGACGGAGGTGCTACAGTAACATCTCGTGGAGTATGCTGGAATACAATGGGTACACCTACTATAGCTAACTCCTATACTACAAATGGAACCGGAGCAGGTTCGTTTGTTTCCAATATGACCGGTTTAAATTCCGGTACAACATATTATGTTCGTGCCTATGCAGTTAACAGTGCCGGTATAAGCTATGGAAGTACCCGTTCTTTCAGAACTAAGAAATTACCCAATCCTTCTACCTTGATTTTCCCAGCCGATGGAGCTGTTGATCAGCCTCAAAATATTACGGTCAATTGGAATTATACGCAGACAACCGGAGGAGAAGTTACGGGGTTCAAGGTTTATATGGATGCAGTTCAGATTGATACGGTACCCT
>JAFGVF010000327.1 GCA_016938155.1 Candidatus Cloacimonadota bacterium | reverse complement strand
CGAATGGTCGCAAACCTCCACATTGGTGAATTTACATCTTCAATGTTTCAGTGTCAATAAATTTCGTTTTATCTCTACCTGACTTCCGGTAAAATTGCAGTCCCCTACCGTGGGTCAACCGTGGGTTGACCGTGGAAGCCACGGGAGACCTACGGTCGGGGTGCGGTTAACCTACGAAAGAAAACCGTTTTCAAACCGGACATGCCATATACAAGAAGGAATCCGATTTCGGAATACCACTCCCCACCAACTCCCACCCTATGCATGAAATCCACACTTTCCCGCCGATAATCTATCACAACACCTTATATACACTTAATAGACTCCTTATAGACACCTTATGCTCTCCTTATGAAATTATAAAGAAAGTACTCAGAAATCATTTACAATTTATATCGTGAAAAAACTATATTGTAGCAGAGCAATGGAAGCATAGAATATAAGTACAGCGAGGGCATTATGAATAGTATTCAACCTCGTATCACTCTGTTATCACACAAATTAAGTTGACAATCAAAATGCACTATAGATAATGAACGCAATAACTCGGGGGTAAAGAAAAATGAGAAAAGTTTTATTTGTTTTATACCTTTTAGGTTTGGCTTTAACAGCTATAAACGCATCAATCATACAATCCACTCTGAGTGGAGGTCCATGGGACAATACTTCAACATGGTTAAATGGTGTGATACCAGGTTCTGCAGATGATGTCGTCATAAATGGAACAGTGACGGTAAATTCCACAAAAACATGTAATAACATGACGATAAATACCGGAGGAAATTTATATAACTGGACATCAGGTAACAGTTCCATAACGATTTATGGTGATTTGATTAATAATGGGGTTTTATCAAACAATCCGGGAGCATATTCTTTGACGATGAATCTGCATGGCGATTTATTCCAAAATGGCACGCTTACGCCTTTTAGCATCTACCTGGATGGTGCAGGAAATTCAACCATATCATGTTCTATTGAGCACCCCATCAGCTTCACAAACGCCTTCTATATAAATGCTGCTGTTGATACACTTTTTGCTCTAACTGATATTTTTATCCTGGGTGGGTCACAAATTTCAGGTAGTGGAGCAATCTGCAATATATCGCTGATTGATCCTGTGACCAGCTTACCTCACTCACTTACGATGACAAATGTCAATTTCAACAATGCTATAGTTTATGGAGGAGTAGGGAGCGAAATAACTTATACTAATGGGAATTTGATAAGTGTTGAGCTCTATGATTGCGATTTATATGGAACCTATAGTTTCGGGATTAGTAGCTTTACTCATAACTGTGTTAATTATGGGATTTTTCAGAACTATACATCCGGAAATGTTGTTTTAAACATAGACGGCTATTTCTATAACCGAGGAATTGTTCGAAACAATCCCTCAGCTTACTCTTTTACTTTGAACTTAAACAACGGAATTTCCAATGAAGGTCTGCTTACACCTCTTACTTGCAATCTCCTGAGTAGTGGAAATGTCTCAATGTACACAAACCCATCTTATCCGATAAATTGTACAAATTTTTATGTCGGAACAGATGTTGATACCTTATTCGCGATTGATGATTTGTATATCCAAAATGTGTCTGCCTTTAGCGGAAATAGTGAATATGTACTTTATCTATCTGACTCAAGCTACGCAGGTAATTATAATCTCCATGTAACAAACTCGAATTTCTCTACTGTATCTGTAGTCGGGAGAGGAGAATCAAATGCTTACTTGAATAACTGCACTATCAGCAGTTCCGAATTATCGAATCTAAACCTCTATGGCGAATTACTCCTTGGTACTAACACTCATATCTACGATGTAGTAAATCATTCCCGAATCAGGAATGCCCTTAATGGATATAAAACACTTTATGTGCATGGGGATTTTGCTAATTACGGGATATTGGAGAATAATCCTTCAGCATATTACATGTATGTTTATCTTTACGACAATGTGTACAATTATGGAACATGGAGTGCCAGAGACTTGAAGTTACTCGGTTTTGATACCCAGTACATATCTTTTGATTATGAACACGAGTTCATGGGCTATAATTTTATAGACGATAATACAACTACAGGGGTCATTGCAGCATCTGATTTGTATTTCAATAACACTGTAAATGTGGATTTTAATAATTCCACGCTGGATTTAACAGGTGGATATGACATTTATTTGTCAAACTCCAATCTGAAAGATGTCGTAATTGTTTCTGACACCACAAGCGTGGTAGATGGCGGTTTGAATGCAAATCTGACGAATTTTGATGCCATAGATATTACATTAGCCGGAACTATCATTCTAAACTCTGCCCTTGATGTAAGTGGAATCCTTATCAATAATGGTGTGATAAAGAATTTTACCGGTGGAGTCGAAAACTTGAATGTTGGAGGTACTCTATATAACTTTGGCAGTATTATCAACAATCCCTCAGCATATAGTTTAAACATAAATTTATATAGCGATTTGCACAACTATGGGATCATAAATGTAGCAAACACTAATCTTTATTCAGATGTTGAACAGCAAATTGGGAATTACGAAACAGGGCAGATAAACACAACTAACTGTATCGATTATAACAGTAACTCGGCAGTTCTTTTTGATTCTGATATTGAACTTACAAATACGACCTTTGATTTGAATAATGCTCCATTATTCCTAAATGGCTACAATCTCAGATTGGTTGGAGGTATTCTAAGAGAAACAGACATAACTTCCGGTAGCGTTGGGGCAATTCTGATTGGAATAAATGCAGTTTTAAATCATGTTACCTCCTCAGATTTAACACTCGATGGCTCTTTTAAACTCGAGAGTGGAATTGAATTCGGAACTCTCAATAACTATGCAACTTTATCAAATCAGAATGGTTCGACTGTAACTCTGACCGTTCTAAACCAAATGAATAACTTCGGAACACTTACAAACGGAACTTCCTACTCTCTAAATTTGCTAAACTACGGTGACTTTTTTAATTATGGATTTGTAACAATAAATAGCATTTACTTCAGGAATTCTGTTCCCAGATCTATCTACAATGATGTATCTGCAGATGTTCTTAGATGCCAGTATCTCAAAGTTGATGGTAGCAGTAGTGTACAATTACTAAGTGATTTGAGCTTCCAGGATACACAGTTGGATTGTTATGACAACACACTGGTTTTATATAATGGTTTGACTCCCTATGACATTACAATATCGGGGGGGAAACTCTATCGTGCAGTACTGGAAACTAATGGTTTTAGTGAGTTGAATCTTACCAATAATTGCTATTTACAGGAAATAGAGGCTGGAAACACTCAGCTCATCATCCAGGGAACCCCTTTATTTTACAGCAATGTTACTTTAGGGGATGTAATTAATTACGGGACTATGAGTAACTATTTCTCCAATACTACAGTAGAAATTTCCCATGATTTTATTAATTATGGGACTGTGTCAAATCTATCACAGAATCTAACCTTGAATTGTTACGGTGATTTATCTAATCATGGTACTTTGTCTCAGACAGGTCTTAATATTTACGGAACCGAGAATCAGAATTTAATTGTTAAATCAACTGATATTGTATCTACTTTCAGGCTTTATTCCGATGTAGGAAGTGCCGGATGGTATCATAATTCAGTAAGTATGGATGTTACTGCAAGTTATATTACTCTACCAATAAATCTCGATGGGACATTGGGAACTTGGCAACCTATAACCAGTGGCGGGATTGAAGGCAGATTGATAAGTATTTCCAGACCGGGAACACTCAATGCACCGGTTCAGGTAGCTATCCAATATACAGGAAGTCAGATATCCTTGAGCTGGGAAGAGGTTGCAAATTCTTCCTTCTACAGAATATACAGTTGTTCAACACCTAATGGCACTTACCAGCTTTATCAGGATAATATATATGACCAACTTCCGGGAGACGGAGTGGTTAATTACACCCTATCGCCTGAGGGTCAGATGCTGTTTTATCAGATTAAAGCTGTAAATTAGACTACTCTGTAATGGGGATAATGACGATAAAATCACCGGCTTCATAGTCCCACTCCGGACGAGGCTTCTTGTCTGGATCTTTAACTCCTACCGGAGAAATGACAGCAATTTTTAATTCAGGTTTTAAAAGCTTGAGTTTTTGTGCTGTTCCGAGATGCTGACTGGAATGAAAATCACCATTTACATGATAAATGTGTGTGCCCGGGTGAGTAGTTAAAAACTCAGCAATACTTTCAGCCATTGTGTCATCTTTTAAGCATTGAGCTGCATAGAGATTGTCGAAGTTCATTGTTGCTTTTGAATGCATGGCAGAACCCATATTCACATTCATAGTTTTGATGAATTTTTCTCTATATGCGTCGTTAAGTACCTTTATTTCTTTCGCAACAAACTGTTTTTCGGCTTCTGGAATGGTTTCAAGATAGGAAATACCCTCTGCGTTAACTCCTGCAGCATACCTGCGTGGTACATTAGCAGCTATAACCGGCAATGAATTTTTCTTTGCAAACTCCACCATGGGTTGATAATCTGCTTTATAATTTGGCCAGGGACGGGATACTCCTAAAAATTCTTCCTCTGTCAGGGTGTCATTCAAATACTGGTTCAAGGAATTCTGTACATCTCGTTCAAACATCTCCAGAGATAGGGCTATAGATTTGTTTCTTTTATACAACAGCTTGAGAAGCTTGATTTCCATCTCATGATGAATGGAGTTATCATGAAACTCTCCAAAGAAGATTACATCATAGTTTTGAAGAGATTTTGCCAACTTTGGTAATGAGATTTCCCTACCTGTTTCAGACGAGTATATTTTATAAGTATCTGCGACGAGTAATCCGAAAGGTAAAACTAAGATTACAATTAGAAGCACTTTAAACATTCAAACCTCCATACGATTAATAATGAGTACAAAATAACCTGAATATCTGTTTTTATTCAAGAAGAATCTCCTAATAGTGGTAATTAATTTCGCTCAATCAAGATTCTTACTAAATTTTTTCATGTTTTCCTTTACGAAAATGCAAGGAACCAATAGATTTGTTTATAAGCGAGATGTGGAGCATGGGTATTTGAATACGGGTTTCTTTTATTTGCAAAAAGTATATGAAAAAAGGTTAGGTAAATATGAGTTGTTTCAGAATAGTAGTCGTTCAACGCATAGGATTAGCAGCAGTACTGACATTTTTATTATCTCTATTTTTTACAACTGCTTATTGTGTAAATGATAACTCTACCGAGAAGCAGATTTTGCTTTTAGATTCCTATAATCCGAATTACCCGACCTATGATTCACACATGGCAGGCTTACGCTCCGTATTGTCAAGACTACCTGTGGAGATTGATGTGGAATTCATGGATACGAATAGAATCCATTCAGAAGATTCAATTAACAATTTCACTAATTATATCTCAAAAAAGCTTGAGCATTTACCAAGATATGACCTAATCCTTGCATCAGATGATAATGCTTTCAATTTTGTGATTTCTCATAAATACTTATTCCCTAAAGATATTCCAATTGTTTTCTTTGGTGTCAATAACCAGCAATTGGCTTTAAATCAAAATGAAGATAAACAGGTTACGGGAGTTGTGGAAAAAATCTCAACCGAGAGGACTTTTCGTTTGATTAAAGCTCTGCAACCGGATGTAAAGAAAACTTATCTTATTACGGATGGTACAACTACCGGTAAACTTGATTTTGATACAATCTGCAAGAAAAAGAAGGAAACAGGTTTTAAATGTGAAACCTTATCACTTGAGAAAATGAGTTGGACTGACCTGCAGGATTCTTTGAGAACACTCAACAAAAAAGATGATTCCATTCTCTTGATTTCTGCATTAATGGATAAAAACAACCATCGCATGGATTTTAAAGCAGCATTGAAATTAATCTCTGATTCCACAAAAGCACCGGTCTATTCTCTTTGGGAACATGGAATAGGAGCAGGAGTTGTAGGTGGGTGTGTTGTCTCACATTTTACTCAAGGCAAGCAAGCCGCTCTTTTTGCCGAGAAGCTCCTTAAAGACAATACTTTGCAAATACCTGTTTTTGACTCCGAATCATTGAACACATATAAGGTAGATTATAAGGAAATAAAACGAAAAGGCTTACAAGCAAGGTCTCTTCCATCCAATACTGAGTTTATTAATAAACCTGATTCCATTTGGCAAAAGTATGGAGTTTTCTTTGTTTTGGCCTTTATGCTGATTATCTTCCAAACAATTCTTATTGCAAGTTTGTTTCATGCTCTATTACAAAAGAAGAAATACCTTTTTGAATCTAAGCAGAACGAAGAAAAACTTCGCATAACCCTTCAATCCATTGGAGATGCAGTTATTGCCACAGATACAAAAGGTAATATCACAAGAATGAATATGGTAGCAGAGAAATTAACCGGATGGAATAGCAAGGATGCCTTGGGGAAGAATGTTAAAGAGATTTTTAGAATTGTAAACGCTGTAACCGGAGAGAAGCTTGAAGATCCTGTATTCAAAGTTCTAGAAATTAAAGGGATTACCGGATTTTCCAATAATACGAAGTTGTTTTCAAGAGACAACAAAGAGTATCTGATATCTGACCGTGCTGCCCCCATTTTAAACGATGAAGGAAATATTGTGGGAGTAGTTATGGTTTTTCAGGATGTTACTTCGCAAAAGAAACAAGCACAGATTATCAAAGAAAGTGAAGAGCAATTGAATCTGTTTTTCAATCAATCTGTAACAGGTTTCTTCCTGATGAAGCTGGATAAACCCATTGATATCAGAAATCAGGATGTCTCAGAGCTCTTACCTGAGATCATGAAATCCCTTAAGGTTACAAAAGTAAATCAAGCCCTTGCTGAGATTTACGGATTGAATGCAGGCTCAGTAATCGGGAAAAATGTTATTGGAATTAACACACCGGGTTATGACAGATTATCAATAATTAAAGATATTATTACTGAAGGTTCAGCAAGCTTAATCACTGTTGAGAAGAATGCAAACGGACAGGACATTTGGGTGCATGGACATTATTCAGCACTCTTTGAAGAGAATGGAATGCTTTCCGGTATTTTCGGAACACAGAATAATGTTACGGATAATTATCGGAAAGAGATAGAGATAAAAGCTCTTATTGAGTTGCAAAAGGGCATCCTGGATAATCTTGTCTCATCTGCTGTGGTTAAAGATGTTGACGATGACTTCCGGATACTACATTGGAACAAGTTCATTGAGGAATATTCCGGTATTCCGGCAAAAGAAGCTATAGGAAAGACAGATTTCGAGTTATTCCCTGAAGAGATGGCAAGGGAGATTAGAGAAAGCGATATTCAGGTAATGAAAACTCTCAATCATAAGATTACTTATGAGAAGAAGATAGTTGGTAAAGACGGGAAATCAAAGTACTTCCGTACTGTTAAAACTCTAATCCCGAAAAAAGACTCGAGTGGTTTACTCATAAGTTTTTCCTTCGATATCGATGATTTAAAAAATGCTCAAGCAGATTTAATTATTGCTAAAGAGAGAGCTGAAACTGCTGATAGACTTAAATCTGCTTTCCTGGCTAATATGAGTCATGAAATAAGAACACCACTAAACAGCATTGTGGGATTCTCTTACCTGTTGGCTGTGAGCGAAAATGAACAAGAATCCGAAGAGTTTTACAACATCATAAAGAGTAATACAGACCTTCTGCTTACTCTGATAAACGATATTGTCGATTATTCCAAGATAGAGTCAGGATTGCTCAATCTTGTTCACGAAAAGTGTGATGTCAATGCCTGTCTGGAAAAAGCAGCCAATACTGTGAGACCAAAAATTCCAGAGAGCATTGAGTTTAAGGTTATCGCTCCCGAAGCTGAGCCCCTATATATTCTGATTGATGTACAAAGATTATTGCAGATATTGCTGAATTTGCTGACAAATGCCATGAAACATACGGAGAAGGGGCATATTTACTTAGGTTATAAGATTGAAAATGATACCATTATTTTCTATGTTGAGGATACAGGTTCCGGTATTGAAGAAGCAGACAGGGATAAGATCTTTGAACGATTCTTCAAAAAAGACCCCTTCAAACAGGGTACCGGGCTTGGATTATCTATATGTAAGCTACTCGTTGAGGCATTTGAAGGTAAGATCTGGATGGAAACGGAAGTCGGCAAAGGTTCAACCTTCTTCTTCTCTGTACCATTGCACAGAACAGAGATGCCTCAAGTGGAAATTGAGAAACCTCAACGCTTCTTTCATGTCCCGTTACCACCCGAAATGATGAATACAATCTTGATTGCAGAAGATACGATGAGTAATTTCCTTTTGTTAAAAACAATACTTTCCAAATCATATAATCTGATACATGCCACCACTGGTAAGCAGGCAATCGAGCTATATAAAAAGCATAAACCCGATGCTATCCTGATGGACATCAAGATGCCGGAAATGGACGGATTTGAAGCCACAAAGCAAATCAGAATGATTGATTCTGATATCCCTATTATTGCCGTTACTGCCTATGCTTATGATACAGATAAAATCCTAGCTATGGAAGCAGGATGTAACAATTATGTTTCAAAACCAATTGATGTTAGAATCTTGAAGTCAATGTTGGAGAAGTATCTATAGCTAATCGCCGATTACCTGTTTTGTCATAACGAATTCTGATGGATCATACCCTTTTTCGGAAAGAACACCGAATATCTTGGTAAGTTCGGTTTCCTCGATTACTTTTGTTCTGCTGAGTATCCAACCGTATTTCAACGACGGTTCACCGACAATCGCCCATTTATAATCGGGGTCGAGTCCTATTATCCAGTAATTTCCCCAGAATAACTGTGCCCCTAATAAATTCACAAAACTGACTTTCAACTTTGCGTTGGTTTGAGTATCAACCACTTTTGCAATACCCACTGCTTCCACAACCTTGCCGGATTTACTGACACAACGATTGGTTACCTGTATATTGCCGTTATCCAGAATTCCATATTCCGCAGTAACATCACTTGTACATTTCTTCTGGAAAGTATTCGGAATTCTTGCTGTTTCATACCATAATCCAATGTATCTCCCCAAATCAACTCTCTCAACAGTCTTCATCTCCTTTGCATACAATGAAACGGATATCAAGGATGCAGCAAAGAATACTACTGCCAACGCGAACATTTTTAATACCATAGATGTTCTCCTTTTCTTTTGTCTTTATCATATAGATAAGCAATCAGGCACAAATTCATAACTAAAAATGAGATTTATCAAGATTCTTTTTCTAATCCAGTATCCACATTCACCAAACTACCAACTATAATTGCTATCCATTCTCGACAATTGCCAAATTACCGCCTTAAATTGGCACCTAATTTCTGCAATTATAATCCCTCTATGCACTATCTCAAGAGGGTGGAAAAAGTGTAGAAAAAGTTATGAACAAATTGTGGATAACTTTAGCCTATCCTAGGGAGGGTCTAGGGAGGCTCTAGGGAGATTCCAACGAAATTCCACCGTTTTAAAACAGAGCAGTAAAGTGGAAAAGAATGAAAATCTCCATTTAAACCAACCTTTTGATTCCCTTTTTTTACCCCCATTTACTACATGTTTCTCACAGGTTAGTCTCCCGTTGCTCTCAACGAGTGAGAAACGGGTGGGAAATGAGAGAAAAATGAGTGAAAATTATGTGGTTGGTGGGAGTGTAAAAGGGAAGCAATTAGATGAAAATTGGGGATGATGGGAGTAATTGAGAGTAGCCTTGAGACTTATGCTTTACTCATTATCTAAATATTGAAAAAACTTTGTTATTGACAAAAAATATAAAAATAGCAGATATAAACAATCAAGAAATATAGGGAACAAAATTATTCGTAGGGGGTAAATATATGGTAAAAGAAAAAAAGATACGGATTGATGGATATAACTTTTATG
>JAFGVF010000326.1 GCA_016938155.1 Candidatus Cloacimonadota bacterium | reverse complement strand
TCGATACAAAGAAGATACAGCATCAATTACGGAAAGTTCTACCGGCAATAGCCATTCCAAAGGATTTCTTTACTGTGGATGAACTGCCTCTTATGGGTAGCGGAAAAGTTAATTTCCGTGAAGTAGAGAAAACTTGCCGTATTCTCCATAATCAGCGTCAGAAAGGATTGTAGCTCTTTGTTTTTCATAAAAAGAAAAGAGATTGCTCTTCTTTGTTTCCTGTTGATGTTTGCTTGTCAGGGATTCGCTTATTCAGATACGACCAATGCCATTCTGAATGCAATGATGAACCCCCGTTACATTATTGTACCTGCTTTTTCTTATGCTTCCGAGACTAATTTTGTATTTGGAATCGGACTCTATATCAATCCGGGAGTTTCTGATAAAGAGACAGATTGCTTTACATTCGATTCGATTGCCAAATACTCGCTGAAAAAGCAGTTTGAATTACATCTTCGCCCCACATATAAATTCAGATCCTGGCAGGCTGAGATTGATGCTAAACTAAGAAAATGGCCTGATACATTTTATGGTATCGGTAACGAAACGCTCCTGGATGATGCAGAGGATTATACTACTGATAAATATATGTTTAAGCTCAATTTCTTTCGTAAATTCGAGGAATCTCTTTCTTTAGGCGTATCTACAGACTGGGAGCATTATAACTTTTCAGGATTTGAAGAAGATGGCGTGTTAAGCAGTGGCAACATCTCTGGTTCCGAAGCTTCAGAAATTACGGGACTTGGTGCAGTCGTTCGGTTTGATAACACTGATTCTCCATACTTCCCTTATTCCGGCTTCAGATTTCAGGTTGATGCCCTCCGCTTTGATTCTGCATTCTCCAGTGATTATAACTTCAATTTTTATCACATGGATCTACGGAGTTATTATTCGACTTACAATAAAACTGTTATCGCTAATCAGTTTGATATGCAAGTAAATCAAGGAGATGTGCCATTTTATAAACTCGCCAAACTCGGTGAGCAGCTTCGAGCTTATCCCTCAAATCGCTTTGTTGATAAAAACAGTATCTCTTTTCGTACAGAAAGCCGTTTTCTCTTCCCAAAAAGTACTTTCCTTTATCCATTTGGCTATGTAATCTTTGTTGAAACCGGAATGGTTGCCCCGAATATTAGTGACTTTACTTATGATGATCTTAAGTATTCCGTCGGAACCGGATTGCGTTACACAGTAATTGAGAAGAATACATTTAATCTCCAGTGCGACATAGCCTGGGGTAAAGAGGGCTACCAGATTATTATTGGTGGAAAAGAAGAGTTCTGATAACTCAAGAAAGACACAGACTTAGAAAAAACTTGCCCAAAAACAAGCACTCTGAATAGTAGCAAAAAATTAAAACTTAGGAGTGCAGTGAAATGAAGATTTCAGAACGCGTTCAAATGATGCAGGCTTCGCCCATCCGCAAGTTAATGCCCTATGCCAACAGTGCGAAAGAAAAGGGAATCCATGTATATCATCTCAACATCGGTCAACCGGATATTGAGACACCTAAAGAGATGATTGATGTCTATCACAATTTCAGTGAAAAGGTTTTAGCTTATGGACCATCTCAAGGTTTGGAGTGTTATCGTGAAAACTTAGTGAAGTACTACGCCGGACACAACATCAAGCTTGCAACAAGCGACATTATCGTTACTACTGCAGGTTCTGAGGCTATTGTATTTGCTTTGACTGCTGTATGTAATGTTGGCGATGAAGTACTCATTCCGGAACCTTTCTACACCAATTATAACGGATTTGCTGATATGGCCGGTGTTCACATCAAACCTATTCCCACAAAAGTGGAAAACGGTTTTGCTCTTCCTGAAAAAGAGGAGATCGTAAAACTGCTTACTTCTAAGACCCGTGCCATTATGATTTGCAATCCTGGAAACCCTACGGGTAAAGTATATAGCAAAGAAGAAGTTGAAATGGTGGCTTCCATTGCCAAAGAACATGACATCTTTGTCATCTCCGACGAAGTGTATCGCGAATTTGTGTATGATGGCTATGAAGCGACCAGTATCCTTCATATCCCCGGCATCGAAGACCGTGCTGTTATGGTGGATAGTGTTTCTAAAAGATACAGTGCCTGCGGTGCCAGAATCGGGTGCATAGTATCTCTTAACAAAGAGCTCATGGCAGCAGTCTTGAAACTGGGACAGGCAAGGCTTTGCCCCCCCACTATCGACCAATTGGCTGCTTCCGCTTGTGTTAACTTACCTCAATCATATTTTGAGAAAGTGAATGTTGAATATAAAAAGCGTCGAGACCTTGTATTTAATGAACTGGAGAAGATTGAGGGTATCGTATGTCGAAAACCTGAAGGTGCTTTCTACATCGTTGCCAAGCTTCCCGTACCGGATGCAGAAGAGTTTGTTATCTGGTTATTGAATGATTACCATGTAGAAAATGCCACTGTTATGGTAGCACCGGCTGCCGGTTTCTATGCAACAAAAGGTGCGGGACTCAGCGAGGTTCGCTTTGCTTATATCCTCAACGAAAATGACCTGAAAAAGGCAATGTTCATCTTCAGAACAGGATTAAAGAAGTTCAGAGAAATTAAAGGCTTCTAAGATAAATATTTCTACACTCGTTCCTAAGCCCAGGCTTAGGAACGAGTGTTTGTTTAAAGATTCAAGATTCTTGTTCCCAAGCCCCTGCTTGGGAATAAGGATAAAAGGGTTGTTATGAATTACTCACTCAAAACAGATTTCACCCATGAGATATTTTCTGCAATCATCAAACTTTGGGAATTAACAGGCATAGCCAATCCGGCTCGTTGTGATACCTACGAGACTATAGAGAAAACCCTCAATATGGGAGGGAAAATCTACACTTTATGGGCAGAAGAGCTATTGATAGGGACTGTCTGGTTAACCTCCGACGGAAGACGCATGCACACCCATCACATGGCAATTCATCCCGATTATCAGGGCAAAGGACTGGCGAAACTCCTTTTAGATCCAGCGATAGAATATGCACGAGATATGGGACAGCAACCTAAACTTGAAGTGCATGAAACCAATGCGGTTGGTAGGCATCTGTATAAGAAATATGGATTTCAGGAGCTACCCGGATATATCGTGATGGTGAAAAGGGATTAGAGGGCAAAACTTTCCCTTGACATCCTTTCTATACTCCTTGAAATAAGCACTTGCGAGCGGGTTTGGCTCAGTTGGTAGAGCGTCAGCTTCCCAAGCTGAATGTCGCGGGTTCGAATCCCGTAACCCGCTCCATTTTATTTACTATTGTTTTGATATAGAAAAAGCCCCCGATCGGGGGCTTTTCTTTTATCGGAAATCGGTTTCTACTTAATCAAAATCATCTTCTTGGTGAAGGTGTATGTTCCAGCCTGCAGTTTATAGAAATAAACACCACTGGTTACACTTTTGCCGTTAGAATCAGTTCCTTTCCAAACTACACTATGTGAGCCAACAGGGAAGTTACCTTGAGCAAGAGTCGTAACTTTTTGTCCTCTCATATTGTAAACCTCAAGATTTACTTCACCTGCTTCCTTCAAATCAAAGGCAATAGTTGTTTCAGGATTGAAAGGATTAGGATAATTGTTCTTTAATACAACAACCTCATTGTTTGCAGGGACAATCTCGTCATTTGATTGGGGTATTCCATTTATCATAACATCATCAATCATCAAAATGAATCTATGGTTAGAGACAGAATGAATACCTAAACTGATGACCGTATTGGAATAATCTGACAAATCAAAAGAATAAGGAGTCCAGGACAATGGTACATCCAGAGGTTGCTCACCGCTGATAACAATGAAATCCTGGGGATCTGTACTACCATAAGAGATAGCTATTTCCAGCTGTTCAAATCCATATTGAATGGAATAAGACCGAGCTAAAAAGGATAAATCCGAAAATCCGTCCGCTAATTGAATCTGTGGGGACATCATCCAGTCATCACTGGCACCGGTATCTGCACTGAAGCTGGCAGCACATTTAACTCCACTGTAAGCTGTAGTGTTCTGTAATGCCGGAGTAGTTGCAGTCGGATTGAAAATCATAAAAGCCATAGGAGAATTCTCTCCCGGGAAATCAATACCCATCACAAATCCCAAAGTATTTTGCTCGTCCACATCAGTAAGTATCCAGTTCCCAAAAGATGTAGCAAAATTGTCATAGGATTCAAAATCCTCTGCGATAAGGGGCGGGTCAACCTGAATATAAGTCACAGATACTGTATTTGATGGCTCGGATTCACCACTTGGAGCAGTATAGACAGCAGTAACTTCATATTCATATACCTGATTTTCTGTCAAATTCTCAGCCCAATCCTCGTAGAAAGCTGAAGTTATCAGCGAGCTATTGATTAAAGTTTCATTTCTGTAGATATTGTAACCTACCAGACTTCTGTTTGCAGCGTCGGGAGAATCCCAAACCAAGAAAACACCCTGATATGTTATCTGAGCCTCAAGGTTGAGAGGTGGCATCATTCCCGGAGGCGGGTTATGATTATCAGAAATGACCCATAAGGCATAATCCATAGTTTCGAGACGGTCTTCGCGTACCGGGGAGAATGTTGTATCAGCTATCCTCAGATAATAGAACCCCGATTCGGTTACATTTGCCATAATGTGAGGGCTGATACCGTCTGACCAGCTGTCATCATCAAAGGCATAAGGGTCGAATTCATCGATATTCATGCCTAAGTCATCATAGGGTCCATATAGGAAAGCAGCAACATCTACTGTAGAGCCATATATTCTCTCTGTGTGAATATCAATGTTGGCAGGAGCTGTTTGCCAGAAGACATACCAGTCAATATCGTCATCTGAATTTAGAATTGTTTCATACCCCTCTGTATCAAGTGTCAACTCTGTTGCCATAGAGGCAGTATTATTGTTGTCAGGTAATTGTGAATAACCCACCAATTGGATTTCATTAACTGTTCTGTCAGTCTCTGTCTGGTCATCCACAATTGTAAGCAGAGCAGACTTATGCCCTTGAGAGGTTGGATGAAAGCTAAAACTTATATTTATACTGCCATCAATCTGGATAGTTAGAGGATAAGTATGCATATCCGTCATCACGAACTGATCGACATTATCTCCCGTCAGTGTAGGTGCCTGGAGAATAGTAATCGGTGCCTCCCCATGATTCTCCAATGTTAAAACCTCAACAGGTGATATTGTATTTACATCGATTATGCCGAAATCTATCTCAGGTGGATACATGGAACTGTAAAATATTGGACCGGAATAGTTGCTTGTTATGTTCAGAGAATAACTACCATTCTGAGAGCTGTATCCTTCAGCTACAATGTAGTAATTAGTATCGGCTGTTATTGAGATATTGTCTATCTGCGATTGCACAGTCCCGCCATAATCGTCATTCGACCATAAAACGGTGGTCATATCCGCTGCATAAATCCAAAGATATGTATCAAAACTTGAGCCCATCATACTTATTGTCATATTCGTAAGTGGAAGAAAAGAGTTTAGCAGATAAATCGCATCATTTGATGGATTAGCAACCGTGTTTGAAAGGCTGTTTGTATCTCCCGAATCACTGAAGGGCAAGTCCATAATTTGAACTGCTGTGGCAAAAGAATCCCCACCGATTGCATTTAAGGACATTAAAGCAATCATGAGTGTAACAAAAATGATTAGTTTTTTCTTCATATTATCTCCTTTACGAATCTCTATACTTTCACAAGAATTTTTAGCTCATTTTCATATGGCAGTTTACTGAGATTTCTATCTTATAAATTTTATGCAATTACCATTCCATTAAATACATTAAGATTTGATACCATTTAATACTGAGTGGAATTGAGACATCCCCTTCCCTGCTAAACAATTCAAGAACAGGGAATAACTCGGCGTTTTCACTCCATTTCCAATTGCCGTTTTGTAGTGAAAGGTTTCTATCACGGCATATCTTGTTTAAACCTAAAACTACACAGCCATCTGAATTCAAAGAAGCAGAAATTCTCTTAAGGCAATCAATAACAATTGCCTCCGGAAGTCTATTTTTCGTTTCAAATGCCCATTTTACCAGGAAAGAAAATCCTCGAAGTACATCATAATCGTAATAATGCGGAAACGAAAGTTGCAGCCACTCTTCTTCGATTAACCTCCCACTACTGGACTTATAAACTTCATGTTTAATCAAATAATCCGCACCCCTATCCAAAAGTGATTTTATATGACTATCTCCCGTTCTTTGATAAACAAGCAGCATAGCCTCCAACATAGGTAAAGTCGATTGAAAGGAGCTTTTCCGGCTTCCGGTGTATGCTCCTTCATCACAGTTATATCCTCCATCCGGCAATTGATAATTTAATATCCAATCATACCACCATGGAAGCTCAGACTTCACATCGAACCCGCAACCTTCCAGAACTTTGTACATATTTCCCAGGGCACAGAAGCATAGAATATGACGATACGGGTCACATTCCTTGGGTATGTCAGATTCTGCTAAGGGGAAAAAATGGAGATAGTGTTTATCTATTACATTTATCAATTGTACTAGGAATTCTCGTGGTATTAAGTGTTTATACCCAGCTTCATACAAAAGCACAACTTTCCACCAAGGACTGTCCCATTTCGGCCAATAGGGATCCTGTTTAATGCTTTCAATTGCCTTCTCCGATTTCAGTTCCTCGCTGATTTGCTGCAATGCTTGAATCTGTTCTTCACTAAACTTTGGTTCTTTATACTTATTCAGAAGTTCCTGTATTCTCGACTTTAGCTCGTTCATATCTCCATCCTTTCGTCTATTTATTGAATCAGGGGTAATTAGTCAATCCTATTTCTGTAGAGACGCATGGCTGTGCGTCTCTACCATGGTGCATTTTTTATTAGGATTTATAAATAATACCATCATTTTTTACCTGTGCACATCTTCAATATTCGGGAATTACCCGGGAATCTCACGGGAATCTCTCGGGAATCTCTCGGGGCTACCCCCGAGTAATCCACAAATTGTGCATAAC
>JAFGVF010000325.1 GCA_016938155.1 Candidatus Cloacimonadota bacterium | reverse complement strand
GTCCTCTGAATAGAGCGTCTCGATATCCTCAATGTTCTTGGTGTTGTATGAGGTCTTGTAATTCTCAAGGAACTTAATGGCTATCTGTCTGTAGTCCCAGTTTCCGGCTGCAATTCCTTCCGACTCGAAAAGCTTATGTAATGCCGGATTGATTGTGTAGCAGAAATTGTAAATCTTCCCGGTGTCATCGAAGTCAATCACGACCGTTTCGTTACGGGATGGAAAGCCTTCACAGCTAACAGAAACACCCAATTGTCTTGCTTCCCAACCTGTAGTTGTCTTATTTATCTGTGCTTTCTGAGGATAGGATAGAAGTTTAGTATGGTTGCAACTGATAACCTGATTCATCCGTTTGATTATTGATTTGTCGGTAAAGATGGACTCATCGTCGATATCCTCATTATTCAACATCAAAAACAGCTTATTTACATTCCTGGTAAACTCACCGAGTACCGGGCAGTCAGCTTTGTTATCAAAAGTGACATTGCTCTCCTGCTGATTCTTTGGTTGGGGTATCTTTATCTCTTTCTTTAGAGGAAGCTCACGATACTCCTCCAGATTCTCATGCCGAAAGAGTTTACTCAGTGCATCAGTCTCATCGGAATAACAGCTGTATAAATCCTCTTTCAAGTCTATTTTTAGGGAGAGTTTATTCATCTTCTCATACTCTTTCCCATACAGCTCCAACTCAACCAGATTAGTATTGGTTTTCTTGGGTATATACCCGTGATTATCGTAGTAATATAGGTTCAAATCCTGCACAGGATTGCCTTTGTAGCTGAAATCAAGTACAATATAGCGGGTATCATCCTTGTATTCGTTGGATTCAACTTTGATTTCTATATCCTTAGCAAGTTCACGAATACGGTCGAAGACAATCTTGGGAGTATAGGTTTTCCTGTTGTATAGAATACTATTTTCGGGTAAAGCTTCCAGGGAGATTGCAGCTCGGTAATAGTTACGAAACACTTTGCCGAATTGATTGGAAGCAAGATTCTCCTCTGCCTCATGAAGAAATCCCTCCACCTCGCTTCTTTTACTCTCAAATATCTTCTGATAATTATCCTTTGCTATGTAGCGGAGAATGTGAAAAACCGGTCCCTCTTTGTAGGAAAGCATCTGTACATCCGGCAGTCTCCCGAAGGTATAGGTCTGCAAAACCTGACGCAAGGTATCGCTATCCTCTGTTGTGCTGGATTTTATCTCAGATGACACTACTACATAGATTGAACTCATCAGAGCTTCTAATGCCTCCTGATCGGTTTCCTTCCGCTGTTTTCCCTCGGCATAACCGTAATAATATTCGTTCGGCTTTGCTTGAATTCCTGCAATCATCTGCTTAATTTCAGCATTTGAGCCTGCTGATAGCAACATGGCTATCAAAAACAGCATTATCAAAGATAATCGTTTCATAGTACTCCTTATCAAAAAAATCTCATCTATTTACTAGCGTAGCTTGCGTACAGCAATCATCTTGATTGCTTCTTATTCCCCTCTACGGTCTGTCTGGGCATAGCTATATGCAAAGACTGAAGGGTGCAGTTTTTTAAACGGTAGGATGGTTTCCCGGAATCTCGCTTACGATACAAGCAAGATGCTTATGCTACGGACTCAATCGACGATTGAGTCATTGGATACATCTTCATTTCTAATTCGTAATTTTCATTTAGCGTCAGCATCACGAACATCAATACTTGTATGACTCTGGTCAAGCTCAACGATTGATTTTACCTGTAATTTTTCTAAAGCACTAAGGCTAAATCCCAATAAAAGCAACGAAACAAATACAATCAACTTCCTCATATTCCCCACTTAAATAAAAGCATTTGTGATGTAAATGAATATATTGTTTCTGATGTCAAGGGAATTTATGCTTGATGCCGTTCTGCTCCCTTCCAATTCTCGGGAATCACGCGGGAATTACACGGGAATCTCTCGGGAATCTCTCGGGCAAAGCCCCGAGTTATCCACATTTTGTTCATAAATAATCCTCTGATTTTTCCCGTGGGTTGGAAGAGGACATAGCGGAAAAATGGAGAATGGAAAATTGAGTGTTGAGAATGAGAGATGCAATTCCCACAAGCAAAGCTTGCGTACAGCAATCATCTTGATTGCTTTTTTTACCTTACAGCTGCTGAGGTGTAGCTTCATGCTAAGGTCGGAGGGGGTGCCGTTGTAAACGGTGGGTGGCTTGCCGCAATCTACGATTGCGACACAAGCAGGATGCTTGTGCTACGGTTCCCAAGCTGGGGCTTGGGAACGAGTGTTGATCCCACAAGCGAAGCTTGCGTACAGCAATCATCTTGATTGCTTCTTCTCCCCCAAAGAAGGGCGAGTGCACTCGCCCCTACAAATTCCGCGATTAAACCTGCTTCAGCAGATTTGCCATCTCAATGGCACTTATCGCTGCATCCCAACCTTTGTTGCCGGCTTTGGTTCCGGCACGCTCGATTGCCTGTTCGATTGTATTGGTTGTTAAAACACCAAAGCTAACTGGAATACCGGAATCCATCATCACTTTGGCAATGCCTTTACTGACTTCTGCTGAAACATAATCAAAATGGGGAGTTGCACCGCGAATTACGGCACCGAGACAGATAACCGCATCATATTTGCCTGTTTTAGCAGCTGCCTGGGCAGCAAGTGGTATCTCAAAAGAACCCGGGACCCAGATTACATCTATATCCGCTGTTGCAACTTCATGTCTTACCAGGGCATCCTCTGCCCCACCCAATAGTTTGGAAGAGATAAATTCGTTGAATCTTCCGCAAACGATAGCGAATTTCAGCCCTTTACCGACCAGTTTTCCTTCTAATACATTAGCCATTTTATACCTCCGTTTATACTTTCTCTAAAAAATGGTTCATCTTTTCTTTCTTTGTTTTCAAGTAACTAAGAGTTCCGCAATGGGCAGGAATCTCTATATTCTCTCTTTTAAAAATGCGAATTCCATATTTTTCCAAATCCTTCATTTTGAGAGGGTTGTTCGTGAGAATTCTAATGTTATTTATTCCGAAATACTTCATGATATCAGCAGCTGCCTTAAAATCCCGCAGGTCAGAGGCAAAACCAAGTTTGTGATTTGCCTCGACCGTATCATAACCGTCTTCCTGCAATTTATAGGCTCTTATCTTATTCACTAACCCGATTCCGCGTCCTTCCTGACGCAGATAAATAATCATCCCCTCTC
>JAFGVF010000324.1 GCA_016938155.1 Candidatus Cloacimonadota bacterium | reverse complement strand
TAACATCTCCCAAAGTTCTTTGCCGATATTGTATCCTTCCCCCAAGCCGATTATGACTACCGATTTCCCCTCATGAGTTAATACGGGTTTACCAATTTTAATCGGAATGTGATGGTCATTACCGCAAACATTACCACGCGGGTATCTGATCGCTACAGGTCCCTTTTCATATTCATGAGCAAAAACCATCATCTGCTCAAGCTCTTCTGCACTCGATGGAGCCATGACCACAATATCAGGAATGGCTGTAAAGAGGGAAATATCAAACACACCATGATGAGTGGGACCGTCATTTCCGACCAATCCGGCTCTATCCATGCAGATGACAACGGGAAGTTTCTGAAGAGCAATATCGTGAATAACCTGATCCATAGCTCTTTGCATAAAGGTGGAGTATATGGCGACAAACGGTTTCAGACCTTTAACAGCTAATCCCCCGGCAAAGGTAATGGCATGCTGCTCTGCAATACCGACATCTACAAACCTGTCGGGGAACTTCTCAGAGAACTCTTTTAAGCCGGTTCCTTCTGCCATAGCAGCTGTTATTGCTATTAGTTTATTATCTTTCTCTGCCAGCTCACATAGCTTGGAACCAAAAACATCCGACCAGGTAACATTTCCATTTTTGGGGGCAATTCCTTCTTTGGGACAGTATGGTCCAACCCCGTGATATTTATCCGGATTAAGCTCTGCAAGAGAAAACCCCTTACCTTTTTTTGTAACTAAATGAAGTAATACGGGTCCATCCATGTGGGTTCTGATATTGTCCAAAATCTTTACTAAATGTGGTATATCATGACCATCAACTGGACCGATATACTTATAGCCAAGGTCTTCAAATAGGATGTTTGGAACAAGCATGTTAATAACGCTTTCTTCCAGTTTTCTGGTTCCTTTGATAAATCGATGCTTCACTTTATCAGGCATGGATTCTGTCCATCCCCAAATCTTTCTACGCAATCTGTTGTAGGATTTACTCACAAGAAAGTCTGACATATAACTCTGCATACCCCCGACATTCTTGGAAATCGACATCTCATTATCATTGAGAATCACAAGAAATTTACTGAGATTACTGTCTCCACCGTGGTTTAATGCTTCAAAAGCCATACCGCCGGTTAAGGCTCCATCGCCAATAATTGCAATACTGAACCCGGGTTCTTCCTTCAATCGCTTTGCATAAGCGATACCTAAAGCTGCTGAGATTGAAGTACTGCTGTGACCGACTCCGAAGGCATCATACTCGCTTTCAGCCATTTTATTGAATCCGCTGAGTCCATGATATTGACGAAGCGTGTCAAATTTGTCATTACGACCTGTAAGTATCTTATAAGCATAACTTTGGTGCCCTACATCCCAGATTATGGAGTCAGTGGGAGGATTGTAAACTTTGAGGATGGAAATAGCCAACTCTACTGCTCCTAAACTCGGGGCTACATGACCACCTGTTTCTGAAGTAACTTCTATTATTCTGCGTCGAATCTCATAGCTTAGTTCTTTTAATTCCTGTATATTCAACTTCTTAAGGTCGCTTGGTGACTTAATCTTATCGAGCATAATACTCCTTTTTCTGCAACTATACAGTCATTATTTGTGATTTAATTTGTCAAGAGTCAATTTTGGAGACAGAAGAAAACCGAATCATTATCACCTGTACCATAGCGAGCGTAGTGAGTTTGGGGCAGAGGCATTCAGTAGCAATACTCAAGAAATATATCAACATTTCTATGTACTTGTGATAGTTCTCTCCTAACTCTCAACTTCAGTTGGAAGCTTATAAGGGGATTTACAAAGATAACTGTTTGAGAGGTTCCAGACATATTTTTGACTCACTGTAGTGCTTGAGATGAACTATTATTAACACGGAACTCCCTGCTTTGCTAGGAAGTCCCGCTAAAAACAATGCTATTTATCCTCAATCTCCAACACGACAGGACAATGGTCTGAACCTTCCACTTCCTGAAGAATATAGGCATTCTTAACACGAGGTAGAAACTCCTCATTCACAAAGAAATAGTCGATTCTCCATCCTGTATTGTTCTCTCGAGCTTTGAGTCGGTATGACCACCAGGAATATTGCTCAGGACGAGGATCGAAGTGTCTGAAGGTATCAACAAATCCATGAGCGACTATATTATCAAGCCATGCCCTTTCAATCGGCAGGAAGCCTGAATAATTTTCATTCTGCTTGGGTCTGGCAAGGTCGATAGGTTTATGAGCTGTGTTGTAATCACCACAAACAACTATGTTCCGTCCTGTTTCTTTATATTCAAGCATCACTTCCAAAACTCTATCATAAAACCTCAACTTATAATCCAATCGCTCATCGCCCTGCTGTCCATTGGGAAAGTAGATATTGAAAAGAGTGAAATCATCAAATTCAGTGGCGATAATCCGCCCCTCAGTTTCGAATTCAGGGGCATTAATACTTGTAGTTGTGCTAATGGGCTTCAACTTGCTAAATGTTGCAACTCCCGAATATCCCTTCTTTTCAGCGAAATCCCAATGAGAACAGTATTCCGTTAACTCATCTAACTCCTCTGGGATCTGATCTTTTTGAAGCTTTGTCTCTTGCAGACAGAAGATATCGGGATTATATTTACGAATAATTTCAAGAAAGTCTTTCTTCATCACGGCACGAAGTCCGTTCACATTCCATGACCAGATTATCATTACTCCTCCTTCTGATACTTTGTATTCACACCAACCCGATTACAATAATCATATATAGGGCAGGTGGAGCACTTGGGATTGATGGGCTTACAGTGGTTCTGTCCAAAGGCAACCAGATATGAATTAATATTAAGCCAATATTGCTCAGGAAGGATTTCCCGCAATGCCATTTCTGTTTCAAAGGGAGTGCTTGTTTTTA